>JAACJQ010000304.1 GCA_016879935.1 Archangiaceae bacterium
CTGCGGCCACCGTGATGAGCACGCGCACGAACATGATGGTGCTGGCGATGACGACGGCCAGCGCGCTCACCTTCGCCAGCGCGGGCGTCTGCTTCGCACGTGCGGCCGAGGCGAGCGTGACCGCCGTCGACGAGACGAGCCCACCGATGGCGCCGGTGATGAGCAGCCCTCTGCCGTGACCGAACAGCCGCATCGCGACGTAGCCGACGAAGCCGATGCCCGCGATGAGCAGCACCATGAAGCCGATGCGGTACGGGTTGAGCGCGCCGTACGGCCCGAGCGGCTCGTTCGGGAGCAGCGGCAACACGATGACCGCGATGATGAGGAACTTCAGCGTCGCGATGACGTCGTCGCGAGACAGCTTCGCCGAGAACTGCCGCAGCTCGGTCTTCGCCGAGAGCAGGAAGGTGATGGCGACGGCGATGCTGGCCACCACGAAGATGCGCATGCGCAGCGGCTGAATCACCTGCGCGGTGACGAGCGCTCCGAGGAAGAAGGTGAGCAGCGCACTGCCTTCGCTCGTCAGGCCGACGTGGCCCTCTTCGACGTCGCGCCAGTAGCCGATGGCGAGGAAGAGGCTCAACCCCAGGCCCGCGCCGAACAACGGGAGCGGCCCCGCCTTCTCCATCATCAACGCAGACGTCGCGCCGAGCATCGCGAAGATCGGGTACGTGCGAACGCCGCCGGTGAAGCCGCGCTTCTCTTCGCCGACGGGCTTGGAGTGCTCCCGCTCGAGGCCGATGAGCAGGCCGCTCAACAACGCCAGCGCGAGTGATGGGTACGGCTCGTAGGACTCCACGACGCCCAGTCTGCGCCTCCTGCAGAAATTACCAACCGGTCCATGCGGTGGTGGGGCGGCGGGGCGGCAGCTCGAGCTGAGGCAGGCGTTTGTGCGCGATGCGCTTGAGCGAGCCTGACGCGGCGCCACCGCTGAGCACGAGCTTTGGAATACGCGCGAAGCGGGCGGCCGAGGCGACCACGACGTCGAGGCCCACGTCGGTGAAGGGCCCGTGCAGCTGAAGCTCGTCGAGCTGACGGAGCAGCGGGCTCTGTGAGAGCGCGACGAGAATGTCGTCGGCGAGATCGTCGATGAGCCGCAGGGTGCGCAGGGCAGGGTGGGTCGCCGGTGAGAGCCGTGTCACCAGCCGTTCGATCTCGAGGTGCTCGTCTCCCAGCACGAGCGTCTGCAGCCGGTGTGCAGGCGCCGTGAGCATCTCCTCGGCTCCCGGAAAGAGCGGCGTGTCGATGAGCTCGAGCCGCTCGAGGTTCGGCGGCACTCGTGTGGAGGCGTCGATCGGCGCGCCGATGAGCCGCCAACGCCGAATGGTGGGCGCGTCTTCGAAACGAATCGCCGTCGTCGCGCCGGGCACCGAGAGCGCGAGCCCACCCAGTCGTGGGTGTTTCGCGATCAGCTCGAACAGCGGCGACAACGAGCTCACGCCGACCGGCAACTGCATGCCCGCGTCTTCGAGGAAGCGGCCCGCAGGAGACGCCAGCACCCGGGCGAGCTCGTCCGTCATCAGCGCCAACGTGGCGAGCGGCGCGTCCTCCGAGGCCATCTGCGCTTGAAAGAGCTGCTCCTGGTCGACCGTCACGGCGGTCTTTCTCAAGAGCCCCCAGCGCCAGTGCGTCTCGGTCACCTGCGCGTCGAGCAGCCACGCCGACCGGTGTTTCTGGAGCAGCTCCGACAGGCGCTCGCGGGTTCGCACGAAGCGCGACGGGTCGGCCTCCTTCGTGTGCGCGTACGAGAGCGAGATGTACTCACCCAGCGCATCGCCCTTCGCGAGCAACGCGTCGGCCCACACGAGCAGCGGAGCGGGGTCGTCGGGACTCGCGGCGACCGCGGTCTCCAGCGAGTCCATCAGCCCTTCGCGCCGAGCAGGTGCCGCGCGATGACGAGCCGCTGCACTTCACTCGCGCCCTCGTAGATGCGCAGCGCGCGAACGTCACGGTACAGCCGCTCGACCACGAAGCCCTTCACCACGCCGTTGCCGCCGTGCACCTGCAGGCAGCGATCGATGATGCGCTGGGCCGCCTCGGTCGCGAACAGCTTGCAGACGGCGGCTTCGTACGTGACGCGCGCCTGGCCCTGGTCCTTCGTGGTCGCCGCCATGTGCACGAGCAGCCGTGAGGCCTCGAGCTCGACCGCGCAGTCGGCGAGCAACGCCTGCACGGCCGACAGCTCCGCGAGCGGGGCGCCGAACTGCTTGCGCGTCTTCACGTACGAGAGCGCTTCGTCGAGCGCGCGACGGGCCATGCCGACGGCGGCGGCGCCCACCGTGCTGCGGAAGACGTCGAGCGTCGACAGCGCCAGCTTCATGCCCGCGCCTTCGTCGCCGAGGAGCGCGTCGTGCGCCACGAGGCAGTCCTTCAGCTCGAGCTCGCCGATGGGGTGTTCGCCCATGAGCTCCATCTGCTTCGAGACGCGGAAGCCGGGCGCGGTCGCAGGCACGACGAAGGCCGAGATGCCTTTGGTGCCTTCGCCGGTGCGCGCGAACACGGTGTAGTGCGTGGCGACGCCTGCGTTCGAGATGAAGCGCTTCTGCCCGGTCAGCCTCCATCCCTCCGGCGTCTTCACCGCGCGGGTCGAGAGCGCCGCGACGTCACTGCCCGCCTCGGGTTCGGTGAGCGCGAAGGCGAAGAGGGCGGCTCCTTTCGCGACCTGGCCGAGCAGCGTCTGCTTCTGCGAGTCGGAGCCTGCGAGCAGCACCGGGTGACTGCCGAGCCCCTGCACCGCGAAGAGCGAGTCGGCGGCAGCGTTGCGGTAGGCGAGCTCTTCGCGCAGCACGCAGATGGACATCACCTCGACGCTCGCGGCCGCGCCGCCGAAGGCCTTCGGCACCAGGTAGGGGTAGAAGCCGAGCGCGCCGACCGCTTGCGCGAGCTGCTCGTCGTCTCCATGCGCGAGCGTGCCGGCGTCGACGGCCACGAACGCTTCGAACGCGCGCTGCTTCAACGTCTGGTGGGCTTCGGTCAGGAAGGAGGCAGCCATGCGGCGGTGCGTAGCAGACTGACGCGGTCACGGCGCGCGCGCCGACAGCCACTGCACGATGACGTCGACGCTCGTCTCGGCCGCGCTTGGCCCGTGCCCGCCCTGCGGTGCGACGTGCTTCGTCTTGTCTGCTGTCGCGGCTCTCGACAGCAGCTCGTCGTTGCCGGCCGGGTCGACGAGCGCGTCGTGTGCGCCCTGCACGATGAGCAGCGGCGCGTGAACCCGCTCCACGTTCGCGCCGCAGCGATCCATCACGGCGCCCTGCTGCATGAGGTACCGCATGCTGAAGTACCTGACGACGAACGGGTCGGCCTGGAGCGCGAGGCCGTCGAGACGATCGGGTTCGAACTCGACGCCTTCGGGCTTGCTGTTCATGTCGACGGTGAGGGCCGAGGGTCGGAAGACCGCGTTCGCGGCGAAGGTGAGGTAGTCACCGAGCGTCGGCGTCATGCCGGGCGTGGAGCGCAGTTTCCACGCCGGGTTCACGAGCACGAGCCCTGCGATGGCCGACGGTGACGACTGGGCAGCGAGCTCGAGGGCGAACGCTCCGCCAGCGCTGGCGCCGAGCAGGAACACGCGGGGGTTTCGGTGCTGCAGCCGCTCGAGGAAGCGCTGGTTGTCGGTGAGGATGAGGGAGAAGTCGTCGACGTGGCCGCGCAGACCGTCGGAGAAGCCCGAGCCCCGCGGGTGCAGCACCGCCGTCGCGAAGCCTGCCTCGTGAAGTGCGCTCGTCAGCTTCGGGAGCAGCGGCGTCGAGGCGATCTCGGGCCCGAGCACGAACCAGACGATGCCGCGGCGTGGTTCACCGGTGAGGCTCGAGTACAGCCGCGTGCCGTCGGGCGAGGTGATGAACGCGGAGTCGGCGGGCGGCGGAATCGGAGGGGTGCTGATGCGCGGCCACGACGCACACGACGTCAGCAAGAGGAGCAGAACGTTCGAACGCATGGCGACCTCGCCAGAGCGTTGGAAGGCAAGGCACGTTCCATCGGAGCCGGGGCGAGCGAGCCGGTTGGGGCGCAGTTCGTTCGTCGCGGCCGGCTGGCGTGCAGGGCTTGCGAGCCTCCCCTGGCCTCCGTGGTGAAGCGGTTCTGAAGTGGAATTCGCGCTATGCACCCTCGAGGGGTCGCATGATTCGCTGTCTCATTGTTGCGGTGGTCGCGGTCGGCCTGGTGGCGTGTCCCACTCAGATTGGTGATCGGTGCGGCGAGGGGTTGCCCCCATGTTCAAGCGGCTTCTCCTGTGTCGAAGGCACCTGCTCCCTTGAAGCGGTCGACGCTGGCCAAGCGGTACTCGATGCTGGCGTGGACGCGGGCTTCGACGCCGGTGTGGCGGCAGGGGTCGATGCTGGCGTGGACGGAGGCTTCGATGCCGGTGCGGACGCAGGCTTCGATGCCGGTGTGGATGCAGGCTTCGATGCCGGTGCGGACGCAGGCTTCGATGCGGGCCCGCCGATGCAACTTGGCTCCGTGATCGAGAGCTGGACGATTCCCGCGAATGCCACTCAGGTCAGTCAGATCGGATTCGACCTCACCGGCGATGGGGGCGTCGATAATCAGTTGTCTGCCTTTCTCATTGCCCTCCCGTTTGCCGCGGATTTCCGGAACGGTCTGGCAACGAGTACCGACACGGGCGAGCTGATCGTTTTGGAGGACATTGAGTATTGGTCAGGAGGTGCGGCCACCCTTCGCCTCTATCGCGGCACGAACGCGATGCCGCCCGCCTGCGACGGTGTTGCTGATTCCATTTGTCGAAAGCACCTCGACGGCGGCGCGGCCTTCGCCATCGCGTCGGTGCCAATCCCGAACACTGGGCTGTCTGGGACTCGAAGCGGGTCGAATCTGCAAGGGTCGGGGAGCCTGGAGCTTCCTCTGAGGGTTGGCAGTACCCAGATCGAACTGCCGCTCAGGAATGCGCGAATTGAGTCAGTGATTGGCGGCGTGGCGACGCTGGGCGGTGCTGTTGCAAGGAGCGAGGTGCAGACTCGCCTTGTTCCTGCACTTGCCACCCTCGCGAACCAGACTGTGGCCCGTGACTGCGTGCCTGGTGCGCCGCCAAGCTGTGGATGCGCGGGCAGCTCAGTCGGGGCGAGCACGATCGCGACGCTCGATTCGGTCCACGATTGCACCATCTCGGCAAGCGAGTTGATGGTGCTACTCCCGGCACCTGATCTCGATGCGACCGGTGATGGCGTCGCAGAGAGTCTCTCCATCGGTATTCGCTACACCACTGTGAGGGCCGTCTTCCCGACGCAGTGAGGCGCGTCGAACGGCCGAGCGGTCTTTATCGTTTGCCCTTCGACGAGGCCTTCTTCGTCGGCTTCTTCTTCGGAGCCTTCGCGGGTTTCGTCGGCTTCTTCTTCGCCTTCACTGGCTTCTTCTTCCCGGTCACGGACGCAAACAGCACGCTCGCTTCGGCATCGAGGCGGTGCGTGTCTCCGAGGTCAGCCGCTTCACCCGCCGAATACGTGTACGGGGTGTACGCGACGAACGGCTGCTCGCCCGAGACGTCGACGTACACCTTGAGCGCTGGCCCCGCATAGTCGGGCGTCTTCACGTCGATGGTGTACGCCCACGCTGCGCCACGAATGACGCCGTCACGCGCGTCGGCCTGGAGCGCTCCCACCAGCTGCATCTCGAGCTCGTCGGGATCTGCCGAGTGCGCGTCGACCGAGACGAGCGACGGCGTGCCCTGAGAGTCCGCCACCACCGCATAGGGTGTCAGCGTCTCGGCGAGCCGGAGCATGAACGCACCCGCTTCGAGCGCGCGCTCGAGCAGCACGAGCGAGAGTGAAGAATCAGCGGCCCTGGAAGCTGGGCGTGCGCTTGTTCGAGAAGGCATCGTAAGCCTCGCGGAAATCCTGCGTCTGCATGCACACGGCTTGCGCGCGCGCTTCGTTGTCGAGCGCGGCGAAGAGCTCCATGTGGAGCTCGGCGTTGAGGAGTTCTTTCGTCATGCCCAGCGCGAACGTCGGGCCCTTCGCCAGCCGCGTGGCCAGCGCCATCGCCTCGGTCAGGCACTGCTCGTGCGGCACCACGCGGTTGAACAGCCCGTACTTCTCGGCCGTGACGGCGTCGATGGTGTCTCCGAGCATGAGCAGCTCGGCCGCGCGCGACAGGCCCACCACGCGGGGCAGCAGGTACGCCGCGCCCATGTCGGCGCCCGCGAGGCCCACCTTCACGAAGAGAAACGCGATCTTCGCCTTCTCGCTCGCCACGCGAAGATCGGACGCGAGCGCGATGACGGCGCCTGCTCCAGCCGCGGTTCCGTTGAGCGCCGCGACGATCGGCTTTCGCAGCGCGCGCATGTTGCGAATGAGATCGCACGTCATGCGGGTGAACTCGACGAGCCCCGGCATGTCGCGCCCCAAGAGCGGCTTGATGATGTCGTGCTGATCACCGCCCGAGCAGAACCCGCGCCCTTCGCCGGTGATGACGACCGCGCGCACCGACGGCTCCTTCTCGAGCTCGAAGAAGAGGTCGGTCAGCTCGCGGTACACCTGAAAGGTGAGCGAGTTGAGCGTGTCGGGGCGCGTGAAGGTGACGAGCCCCACACTGTCCTTCACCTCGAACCGGAACGACGTCGGCTGCTTCATGTGCCCTCCAGCACCGCGGTGGCTTCGATCTCGACCTTCGCGGCGTCTTCCACCAGCGCGGCGACCTGCACGAGCGCCATCGCGGGGTAGTGGCGGCCGAGGTGCTGCTTCCACGCGGCGCCGATGCCCTTGAGGCTCGCGAGGTACTCGCGCTTGTCCGTCACGTAGACGGTCATGCGCACGATGTCTTCGGCCTTGCCGCCGGCCGCCTTCACCACCGCCATCACGTTCGAGAGCGCCTGCGCGAACTGCGCGTCGAACGTTTCGGGGAAGGTGGCGATGGCCTTCGTGGGATCCCACCCGACCATGCCGCCGGTGAAGATCATCTTGCCGCTCGCGACGACGCCGTTGGCGTAGCCCTTCGGAGGCACCCAGCCCTCGGGTTGAATGAACGTGTGTGGCATCAGACGGTCTCTCCTGCGTCGATGGTGTAGTCGGCGCCCGTGATGACCGCAGCGGCGGTCGCGTCGCACAGGAAGTGCACGAGGCCTGCGACCTCTGCGGGCTTCACCGCGCGGCGCATGGGGTTCATCGCCTCGAGGGCGGCGCGCGCCTCGGTCGACGAGCGGCCAGTCGAGCTCGCGATGTTGTCGATGCTCGCGGCCATCATGTCGGTGTCGGTCCACCCTGGTGAGACCGCGTTCACGGTGACCTGCTTGCTGGCCAGCTCGACGGCGAGCGCACGGGTCAGGCCGAGCAGCGCGTGCTTCGAGGCGCAGTAGGCCGAGCTGTACTTGAAGCCCTTCTTCGCGGCCGTGCTGCAGATGTTCACCACGCGGCCCTTCGCCGTGACGAGCGCGGGCAGCAGCTCCCTCGTCAGCAGGAATGGCGCGGTCACGTTCACCGCCTGAATGCGCAGGAAGTCGTCGGTGCTCGTCTTCGCCAGGGGCGCCGGCAGCGCGATGCCCGCGTTGTTCACCAGCGCGTCGAGCGACGCACCCGCGGCCAGCACCGTCTTCGCGGCCGCCAGCACCGACTCGGTCGAGCTCGCGTCGAAGGGCACGAACCGCGCGTCACCCTTCTTCGTCAGCGGCGTCACCGCAGCCTCGGAGCGCGCCAGGCAGTACACCCGCCACCCCGTCGCGAGGAACTGCTCGGCGATGGCCAGCCCGATGCCGCGAGAGGCTCCAGTGAGGGCGACGGTTTTCACGCGGGGGGCTCCAGCGAGGGGTTGCTTGGCGTCTACCACGGCGTGGTAGGTCGGCCGCATGAGAGTTCTGCTCCTTGCCGCCGTGGCCCTCTGCGCGTGCGGCCCGCTCATGCCCATTCGAATGGACGGTGGCTCGGCCGGTGGTTCGGCAGGCGGCGGGTTCGTCTTCGGCGGCGGCGGCACGGGCGGCGGCTTCGTCACGGCCGGTGGCAGCGCTGCGGGCGGCAGCGTCGGTGGCGGAGCGACGGCGGGAGGCTCGGCTGCAGGCGGCGCTGCCGGTGGCTCCGTCACGGCGGGTGGCAGCGGTGGTGGCTCGGCCGACGCGGGCCTCGGCAACTTCGTGTGGGCGAACCTCACGGTGCTGCCTGCGCCGACCTCGTCGTTCACCAACGCGGTGGCGGTGTCGTCGCGGCCCGGCGAGGCGTGGGTAGCGCTCGACAGCGGCAAGCTCTATCGATCGACGGGCGGCGCGTTCAACGAGATCGTCGGCTTCTCGCTCGCGGGCATCAACGACGTCTACGTCTCTCCGTCGGGCAAGGTCTTCGCGGTGACGCAGGGCCGCCAGGCCGCGCACTGTCTGGCTGCAGACTGTTCGGCCGCTGCGAACTTCACCACGGTCATGATCATGGCGAGCGGCACCGAGAACCTGAAGAGCCTCTGCGGGCGTGGGGAGCAGGTGATGGCGCTGGGCGTTCGCGACACCGCCGGCGTCGGCACGCTCTACGAGTTCGACTCGATGCAGGGCCAGTGGACGAAGGTGTCGAACAACCTCGGCATCTCGACCCCACGTGGCTGCGTCATTGGTCCGGGCGGAGAGGTCTACGTCGTGGGGGAGCTGGGCGTCATTCGCTACGAGAACGGCGCCACCACGCCCGAGCCGGTCGACTTGATGGGCCAGCCTGCCGCGACGTGGACGGGGATCGCGCTCTGGCCGAACGGCACGTCGATCGCCGAGGCGATGCTGGTGGGGAGCGGCAGCGGCTACCGCTTCGCGCGACGCAACAACACCGCCCAGAACTGGACGTCGCTGATGCCGAACACCGCAGGCTCGGCGATGTACACCGTGATGGCGCTGGGGCCGGCGGAGTTCCTCGGCGCGGGCTCTGGGTCGGGCGCCAACAAGTTCATGATGTGGAATGGCACGTCGTGGGCGCAGGCGATGCCGGCTCCGCCGAACACGGTGAACACGGTGCGCGACTCGTGCGTGACCGATGCTCGCGAGGTGTTCCTCGTGGGCAGCGATGGAAGCAGTGCGTACAGCATCATTCGTGGCCGCCGCTGACGAGGCCGCAGGGCGCGTGCTACGCCGTTTCGCATGAGAGCTCTGGCACTCGCCCTCTTCGGCCTCGCTGCCTGTGGCCCGCTCATGCCGATTCGCACGGACGCGGGCTCCGGAGGTGGAACCTCCTCCACCGGTGGCGGGTTCGTCTTCGCGGGCGGGTCGTCGGGTGGCGGCTTCGTGACGGCAGGCGGCGCGGTTGGCGGAGGCTCGACTGGTGGCGGTTCGACGGCAGGCGGCTCCACGGCCGGTGGCTCGACAGCAGGCGGCGCGGCGGCGGGCGGCACGGCCGGAGGTGGCCTCGGCCCCTTCACGTGGGTGAGCCTGTCGATCATTCCCACGCCGTCGGCGTCTGGCTCGGCCGCGGTCGCCGCGCGCACCGGAGAGGCGTGGCTCGCCATCTCGCCCAACCTGTACCGGTCGACGGGCACGGCCTTCAATCAGGTCGTCGGCGTGAACCTCTCGTCGGTGAAAGATCTCTGGGTCACGCCGGCGGGCAAGGTCTTCGTGGTGATGCCAAGCCCCAACTCGTACATCTGCACCGCCAGCGATTGTTCGGTCGGCGCGAACTTCACGATGCAATCGAGCGGCGACCCGAGTGACTACTTCGATGGCCTGTGCGGCTCGGGTGATTCCGTCTACGCAATCGGCAACGGCAACAACAACCAGGCGATCCTCTTCGAGTTCAACGGCACAGGGTGGACGAAGATCAGCAACGATCTCGGCTTCAACGGCGCCAAGCGGTGTGTCGTCGGGCCGGCGGGCGAGATCTACGTGTTGGGGAAGACGTTCGCGATTCGCTACGAGGGCGGCGGCTTCACCCAGGAGAACGTCGACCTGATGGGCCAGTCACCCGCCGAGTGGAACGACTTCGCCTTCACGTTCGGGCCGAGCGTCGAGGGGTTCATGGTGGGCGGGCAGGGGCAGGGCGGCTCAGTCGTCAGCTATCGCTTCGCCCGGCGCAACGCGGCCGGCGGCGGGTGGTCGGTGATGCCGATTCCCATGATGGGCACGTCGCTCAACGCGGTGGTTCGGCTCGGGCCCAACGAGTACCTCGCGGCGGGCTCGAACGGCGGCAGCATGACGGTGCCCAAGTTCCTCCAGTGGAATGGCACCGCCTGGGTGGCGGCCAGCCAACCGCCCAACGCGCTCGCCACCGTGAGCCGTGCTTCGTCGACGAGCGATCGTGAGGTCTTCCTCGTGGGCGCTGCGTCGGCTGGTGGCTACGTCGTCGTGCGCGGCCGGCGCTGAACTTCTGGCTCCTCGCAGCATCGGTGGCGTCTGGTGCGTTGACCTGCGCGCCGTGACGTTGTTACTCGCGGCCCATGCCCCGCGCCGCCGTCACCGACCTGTACCGCATCGACGATCTGCTCACCCCCGAAGATCGGGCCATTCGAGACACCGTCGCGCGCTTCGTCGATCAGGAATACCTGCCCATCGTCGGTAAGCACTTTCGCAACCACACCTTCCCGTCGCAGGTGATTCCCAAGCTCGCCGACATGGGCGTCTTCGGCGCGACGCTGAAAGGCTACGGCTGCGCGGGCCTGTCGAACGTGGCCTACGGGCTGATTCTGCAAGAGCTCGAGCGCGGTGACTCCGGCCTGCGCAGCTTCGCGTCGGTGCAGTCGTCGCTGTGCATGTTCCCCATCTATTCCTTCGGCAACGAGGAGCAGAAGGAGCGCTTCCTGCCCGGCATGGCCGCGGGAAAGATCATCGGCTGCTTCGGCCTGACCGAGCCTGACTTTGGCTCCGACCCGGGTGGCATGCGCACGCGCGCGGTGAAGCAGGGTGATCACTACGTGCTCAACGGCTCGAAGATGTGGATCACGAACGGCACCATCGCCGACGTGGCGATCGTCTGGGCGAAGGTCGACGACGGCGGGGCGGAGTCGATTCGTGGCTTCCTCGTCGAGAAGGGCATGCCCGGCTTCGTGGCGAAGGAGATCGAGGGCAAGTTCTCGCTGCGCGCGTCGTTCACCGCCGAGCTCTCGTTCCAGGACGTGAAGGTGCCGGCGAAGAACCTGTTGCCCGGCGTGCAGGGCCTGCGTGGCCCGCTCTCGTGTCTGAACAAGGCGCGGCAGGGTATCGGCTTCGCGGCCATGGGCGCGGCGGTGGCGTGCTTCGAAGGCGCGCGGGAGTACGCGTTGTCGCGCGTGCAATTCGGCAAGCCGATCGCGGCGTTCCAGCTCACGCAGGAGAAGCTCGCCGACATGTTGTCCGAGATCGTGAAGGGCCAGCTGCTGGCGCTTCGCCTCGCGCAGCTGGCCGACTCGGGTGCGAAGGTGCTCCCCGAGCAGGTGTCGCTGTGCAAGCGCAACAACGTGAAGGTGGCGCTCGAGATCGCCCGCGTGGCGCGCAGCATCTACGGCGCGAACGGCATCACCGACGAGTACCCGCCGGTGCGCCACATGCTGAACCTCGAGAGCGTGTACACGTACGAAGGCACGCACGAGGTGCACACGCTGATCCTCGGCAAGGCCATCACGGGCATCGACGCGTTCGGCGCGAGCTGACCCGCTCACCTTTTCGTCGTCGTCAGAGCTCGCACACGCGCTACCTTTCGCGCCGTGAAGAACTTCCTCGCGCTCGCCGCCGTGCTGCTGCTCTCGGTCTCCTGTTCTGCTCCCGTTCCATGCGGGCCGTCGACCTGCACCGGGTGTTGTGACTCGAGCGGGCTCTGTCAGTCGCTCTCGACCTCTGCGGCGTGCGGCTCGAACGGCGCGGCGTGCGTGAACTGCGGCACCCAGTCGTGCAGCTTCGGCTCGTGTGTCGGCGGGTTCGGCCAGGGCGGGGGGTTCTCAGGAACGGGAGGCGGCTTCTCAGGAACAGGAGGGGGCGCGGCGGCTGGCGGAGTCGCGTCTGCCGGTGGTTCCGCGAGCGCGGGCGGGTCAGCGAGGGCTGGTGGAGCAGCCGCGGGCGGATCAGCTGCAGGCGGATCGGCAGGTGGCGCAGCCGCTGCTGGTGGCTCCGCGTTGGCCGGAGGCGCTGCTGCCAATGCGCCCGACATCCTGCTCCTCGTCGACATCTCGGGGTCGATGAACAGCCCGATCAACCCGAGCGAGCCGACCTGCGGCACCTGCTCTGGTTCGACCTGCCCGAACACGTGCCCCACGCGGGTGGTGATTCTGCGCAACGCCCTCACGAGCTACCTGCAGCCCAACGCGACGCTGGCGCGCTGGGGCATCACCACGTTCCCCTCGGCCGCGACCTTCACGCCCAGCGGTTGTGCGCCTGCCTCGACTCAGACCGTGCCCATGCTGGACCCGTCGACGGCGACGACCACCGCCACCCTCTCCACCCAGTCGGCGCAAGTACGCAACATCGCCTCGGGCCTGGGCATCGTCACCACCATCGTCGGAGGCACTCCCACCGGCCCATCACTTCGATTCGCGGCGACGATTCCCGCGCTCTCGACCGCGTCGTCGGGCCGCGCGCGCGGCATCGTGCTGATCACCGACGGCCTTCCGAACTGCAACCCGGCCAACCCGCTCTCGTGCACCTCGCAGCCCCCGCCTCCGGTCGATCTCTGTACGCTGGGCACCAACTGCGTCAGCAGCTACTGCCAGGCCGGCTACCTCGATCAGACCGGCACCGTGCAGGCAGTCGCGGCGCTGCGGCTCGCCGGCGTGAAGACGGCCGTCGTCGTCATCGACAACGCTCCCACCGCGCAGGTGACTTCCGTGATGAACGCCATGGCCGACGAAGGCGGGGCCACTGCCTGCGCCTCGACGAACCCCGGCTGTCTGCAGCGCTTCTTCCCGGCGAATGATCAGGCCTCACTGCTCACGGCCATCACCAGCGCGGTGGCGCGCGTCTCGGTGCCGTGATGGTCGCGCGACGTTCGCTCATCGTCGATGGGTTCGCTGACGAGGCGAACGCGCTGCGGGCCCACTTCGAAGAGCGCTTCGCGAACCCGCGCGACACCCGAGACGATCGCTTCGTGTGGGATCTGTGGCACGTGCCGAACCAGTACACGGCGCTCCGCACGCCTGCGTACCTGTACTTCCCGAAGAAGCTCTACGACGCGTTTCATCAGCGGCTCGTCTGGTGGGGCCGGCGCGTGCTCGGCTGCCACGACGTCTCTCCTCCGTGGATGAGCTGTTACGTCAACGGCTGCGAGCAGCGGCTGCATGGCGACCTGCCGCACGGCCAGTGGGCCTTCGTCTTCTCGCTCACGCCGTGGGCGAAGCGCACCTTCCGCGGCGGCGAGACGCTGCTGCTCGACGACGGCGTGCTCGACTTCTGGAGCGGCTTTCAATCGGTGCGCGAGCAGGAAGAGCCCGAGCTCGTCGAGGCCATCGAGCCCAGGTTCAACCGCCTCACCGTCTTCGACCCCCGCCTGCCGCACGGCGTTCGTCGTGTCGACGGCTCGATGGATCCCCGTGAGGGGCGCCTCGTGATCCACGGCTGGTTCGTGCAGCCGCGCCCGTTCGTCGAAGGCCCGCTCACCACCACCCAGCTCGCCGAAGGCATCGAAGCGCTCACCGCCGCGATCGCGCCGACGCTCGAGGCGGGGCTGTCGATTGCCGGGCTCCTCAGCCTGGGCTTCGAGGTGACCCCTGCCGGATCAGTGCGGAACCTGAAGCTCCTGTCGGACACCACCCGAACCATCGGTGTCGAAGAGCCTCACCGGAAGTCGTTGATCCGCCTGATCAAACGAACCGTCGGCGGTTTGAGATTCGCGCCCCGAAAAGCGGCGTCGCGGGTGACCCTGCCCCTCGTGTTCGAGCGCTGAACCGCCACGTCGAGCGCTTCTTGCCCGCTGGAAAACGCGGTGCTAGTGCCGACCCCGCTTCACGGCCGTACGCGTGGAGCGGAAGCCCAATACACACACGCCCGCTGTCGACGTCGGGTGCTCCGGGAGGCCGGAGAGGACGTCGAGCTTTTCGAACCGGGCGTGGAGGAAACAACCCAACCAGGCGTCACCAACGCCGACTGAAAGCCGAGACGAACCGATGAACGCAGAGACGAACACGCAGCAGACCGCCGCCGACACGCAGGGCATGCCCGGAGCCACTGGCATCACGATGCGCCAGATGCTCGAGGCCGGCGTGCACTTCGGTCACCAGACCAAGCGCTGGAACCCCAAGATGAAGCCGTACATCTTCGGCGCTCGCAACGGCATCTACATCATCGACCTGCAGAAGACGGTTGGCCTCGCCCGCGCGGCGCTGCGCTTCGTCTCCGACGTGACGGCCCGCGGTGGCGCGGTGCTCTTCGTCGGCACCAAGAAGCAGGCCCAGGACGTCGTTCGTGAAGAGGCCTCGCGCGCTGGCCAGTACTTCGTGACCAACCGCTGGCTGGGCGGCACGCTCACCAACTTCAAGACCATCAAGCAGGGCATCGACCGCCTCAAGTCGCTCGAGACGATGAAGGAAGACGGCACGTTCGACCGCCTCCCCAAGAAGGAAGTCGCGGGCCTCGAGCGTGAGCGCGAGAAGCTCGAGAAGAACCTCGGCGGCGTGAAGCAGCTCGCCCGCCTGCCCGGCGCCATCTTCGTGATCGACCCGAAGAAGGAAGCCATCGCGGTCCACGAGGCCAACCGTCTCGGCATTCCCGTGCTCGGCCTCGTCGACACCAACTGCGATCCCGAAGGCATCGACTACGTCATCCCCGGCAACGACGACGCGATCCGCTCCATCAAGCTCTTCACGGGCAAGATCGCCGACGCCTGCGTCGAGGGTGCCGCGCGCTACCGTGCGTCGGGCGCCGCCGAGCGTGACGCCGAAGAGAGCCGCCGCCGCTCCGAGGGTGGTGGCCGCCGTGACGACGACCGTGGCGACTCGCGCCGCCGTGCCCCGCGCCGTGAAGGCCGTGGCCCCGTGGTCGAGATGAAGGGTGGCCCCGCGAGCGCCGACGAGGCTGCTCCGGCCGAGGGGGGCGAGGCTGCCGCTCCTGCCGCTCCCGCCGCCGAGTGATTGCCGCTCCCCACTTTCTTTCGAGGAACGAACGAACATGGCTGAGATCAGCGCACAGATGGTGAGAGAGCTCCGCGAGAAGACCGGCGCGGGCATGATGGACTGCAAGAAGGCGCTCACCGAGACCGCGGGCGACTTCACGAAGGCCGAAGAGTGGCTCCGCAAGAAGGGCATCTCGAAGGCCGCGAGCAAGGGTGCACGCGTGGCCGCCGAAGGCCTCGTGGGCCTCGAGGTGAGCAACGGCGGCAAGCTCGGCGTCATGGTCGAGCTCAACAGCGAGACCGACTTCGTCGCGCGCAACGACGCGTTCGTGAAGCTGCTGAGCGGCCTCGTCGCGCACGTCGCCCGTCACGCGCCGACGTCGCTCGAGAACCTGCTCGAGCAGGCGTGGACTGACGGCAAGAAGGTGAAGGACGCCCTCACCGAGCAGATCGCCACCATCGGCGAGAACATCTCGGTTCGCCGCTTCGAGCGCTACGCCGTCGAAGGCGGCAGCCTCGGCACGTACCTCCACGCCAACGGCCGCATCGCTGCCATGGTCGAGGTGCTCGGCAGCGACAAGCCTGAGGTGGCCGCGCTCGCGAAGGAGCTCGCCATGCAGGTCGCCGCGATGAACCCGAAGTTCGTCAGCCGCGAGCAGGTGCCGGCCGACGTGCTCGAGAAGGAGCGCGAGATCTACCGCGAAGAGATTCGCAACCCGCCGCCTCCCGCGCCCGGTGAGATCCGCAACCCGAACAAGAAGCCGCCCCCCGAAGATCGCTGGCCGATGATCATCGAAGGCAAGCTCGGCAAGTTCTTCGAGAACGTCTGCCTGGTCGATCAGTTCTCGATCAAGGAAGACAAGAAGCGCGTGAAGGAGCTCGTGGCCGAGACCGGCAAGGTCGTCGGCGCCACCCTGACGCTCGGCCGCGTGGTGCGGTTCGAGGTCGGCGAGGGCATCGAGAAGAAGAAGGAAGACCTCGCCGCTGAGGTCGCCAAGACGATCGGCCAGGCCTGATTCGTCGGCTTCGTTGAAGTGAAAAACCGGGGCTCCGTGAGAAATCACGGGGCCCTGTGTCGTTCTGGGGAACCCTCATGATCGCGCTGCTCATCGCCGTCGTCGTCGCCCAGCCAGACCCCGATGAGGTGAGCGCCTCGCTCAAGCGTGCCCGCAGCATCGACGCGTGCCGGCTCGCGTACGGCCCCGCCAAAGACACCTACCCGACGTCGTTCATTCGTGGCGTGTCGGCCGAGGCCGAGCAGTGCACGAAGCGGGTGATGAACGCGAAGGTCGACGAGCTGCTCCTGCCGCTGAAGAAGACGAACGCCGAGGCCTTCAAGCAGGGCATGGAGGTGCAGCGGCTCTTCAACGTGGCGGTGGCGAGCTACTGCGGGCGCTGGGAGAAGTTCTACGAGGCGTGCTGCGTGACGTGCTCGTTCACCGAGCAGCCCGAGTGCGGCATGGCGTTTCACGAGGTTCGCGTGAAGCAGGTGAGCGAGTTCCTCTCGAAGAAGCTCGTCGCGCCCGCGCTGCCTCCGAAGCGCAAAGCGACGTCGGTGTTCCAGCCCTTCGCCGCGGCGTGGTGCGCGATGCTGGCCGGGCAGGGCGTGCTGAGTCTGTCGTGTGAGGCCGA
>JAACJQ010000305.1 GCA_016879935.1 Archangiaceae bacterium
CCAGCGTCGATGCCTGCGTCCACGCCAGCGTCGATGCCTGCGTCCACGCCAGCGTCGAGGCCTGCGTCCACTCCAGCGTCGATGCCTGCGTCCACGCCCGCGTCGACACCTGCGTCCACGCCCGCGTCGATGCCTGCGTCCACGCCCGCGTCGACACCTGCGTCCACGCCCGCGTCGACACCTGCATCCACGCCCGCGTCGTACGGAGTGAAGCCGCCATCGAGCACCGGGTTGGTGGAAGTGCCCGGCGCGAGTGTGATGTCGCGGAGCGTGACGACCGGCGCTCCGATGACGATGTTGACCAGCTCGGCCGTCTTGTAGCCCTGCTTCACGAACCCGACCGAGTACACGCCGTGTGGAACGCGCGAGAACGAGTAGGCGCCCTGGGCATCGGTCGTCGTCGTGCGCCCGCCCGACATCGTCACCGTCACGTCGGCGGCCGAACCACCTTCAGGCAGCAGCACGCGCCCGCGAACGTCGGCCGTGGCCGGGCCCGTCTCGCGAATCAGCGACAGCTCATGCAGCGGGAAGATCTCGGCCGCTCGAAGCTCGATGCTCTCGGAGATGGCGCGATACCCATCGCGAAACACCGCCACCGTCACGCGCCCCTCGGGCAGGTTCTCGAACAGGAACGAGCCGTCGTCGGCCGTGTACGAGAAGAAGGGGCCCTCGGGCACGAACACCGCAGTGCCGCCGTGACCGGTCGTCGCCGGAGCGAGGTCTGCCCGAAGCGCCTTGCCCTTCACCGTCGCGTTGCTGCCCACCACCACCTGCCCGACGTTCACGACCTTTCCGCGGCCCGTGTGCAGCGGCTCGAGCTGCAGGAGTCGTTGACGGTCGGGTGTGCCATCGCCGTTGGAGTCGAAGCGGATCAGCACTGCGCCGACGTTCGTGTCGACGGGAGACAAGGTGAAGAAGCCGGTGTCGCTCGTCGAGACCGTGAGAACCCCTGCGCCGACGAGCTCGACGGTGGCTCCAACGGCAGGCCGCAGCGTCGACTGCCCCGGCTCGGAGTAGACGAGTGAGCCCTGCAGCGTGCCCGGGCCTGGATCAGGTGGCGGCTGCGGCAGCACGAGATCGAGACAACCCGACAACAGCACCAGCGGTAGCAGCTTCTTCATCGGCGACGCCCCCGAGCGGTGAAGCGCAGCATACTTTCTCTCGTGCTACGACCAGTCTGGTGAACGACTACGAATTCGCCTCGGCGTACGTCGAATCCATCGTGCGCGGGCTGCGACGAACCGGCCACCAGGACGAGATTCTGTCGAAGGTCTCTCCTGCCGCGCAGACCCTCTGGAAGGACCCGTTCGGCGAGACGTGGCAACCGGCGAAGCTGCTCGAAGAGATTGGAGAAGCCGCCGTCGCCATCATGGGCGAGCAGGCGTTCGACAACCTCACCTACGGCGCCATGAAGGAGCGCTTCGGCCCCATCGTGCTCCCGATGATCAAGAGCTCGCTCGCGAAGCACAACCCGGGCGCGGTGCTGCGAAAGCTGAACGACCTCGTGAAGGTCGCCATTCGCGGCACCGAGCTGTTCTTCCAACCCGAAGGCACGACCGGCGGCATTCTGCAGGTCAGCTACCCGCGGCCCGTCGCCGCGCACGTCATCAAGTCATGGCAGGGCGTGCTGCGCTTCGTGTTCGAGGTCACGGCGCCGGGAGAGATCGTGCAGACCTTTCACTCGCCGCACGGCGCGACCCTTCAATACAAGGTGGCGTGGAAAGAGCCCGCGCCCGCGAGCTGATCAGCCCAGCGCGTCGAGTCGTTTGCCGTAGATGCGGTAGCGCTTGGTGCGCGTGCAGCCGAAGAGCTCGATGGGCCGGTTCACCAGGTCGTTGTCTTCGAGCGTCCACCCGATTTCGCCGTGGGTCCACCCGAGGCGTTTGCCCACCTCGAACGTCTCTTTCATCAGCACCGAGTCGAGGCCGCGTTTGCGGTACTCCTTCTTGATGCCGAGCGCGATGAGCCGGCCCTGCTTGATGCGCTTGAGCTCGAGCATCATCTTCACGAGGCCGATGGGCAGCCCGAAGGTGGTGAGGCGGCCGTTGGCTTTCTTGATGGCCTGATTCGCGTCGGGCACCGTGATGCAGAAGGCGACGGGCTCTTTGTTCACCTCGGCGAAGAGCACGAGGTCGGTGTTCAGAATCATCTTCAGGTCTTTGCCGAGCTGGTCGAACTCGGCGTCGGTCATCGGCACGAAGCCCCAGTTGCGCTCGAAGGCCGAGTTGTAGATGTCTTTGATGATGCGCACCTCGCGGTCCCACTGCTTGAGGTCGGCTGGGCGCATCGTGATGCCCTCACGCTGCTTCACCTTCTCGGCGACGCGCGCGACCTTCGGTGGAAGCTCGCCTGCGAGGTCGATTCGCCACGCGTAGAGGTCTTTCGCCTTCGTGTAGCCGACGGCCTCGGTGAGCGTGAGGTAGTGCTTCGGCGTCCACGGCATGAGGATGGCGGGGGGCAGCTCGAAGCCCTCGAGCAGAAACCCCCACTCGCTGTTCGACGAGGGGCTTGCGGGCCCGAGAATCTCGGCGAGGCCGCGCGCCTTCACCCACGCCTCGGCTGCCGCGTACAGCGCTTTGGCCACCTCGACGTCGTCGAGGCACTCGAAGAAGCCGAACCAGCCCACGCGGGTGCCGTGAAACTCGTTGTAGCGGGGGTCGTCGATGGCGGCGATGCGGCCGACGACCTTGCCTTCCCGGCGCGCGAGGAAGAGCTGCATGGTGCCGAACTGGAACCAGGGGTTCTTCTTCGGGTCGAGCACCAGCTCGCGCTCCATCACGAGCGGCGGCACGAAGTTCGGCTCATTCCGGTACAGCTCGTACTGAAACAGAATGAACGCGTGCTTCTCGGAGGTGGTGGTGACGGGCGTGACGGCGAGCGTCGTCATGGGCGCGGAATAGAAGTGACGCGCCGACGAGTCAAAGCGTTCAGGGCAGCCCACGCACGAGGTGCCCGCCAGCATCGGGCACATCGATGCTGAAGCAGTACACGGAGCCATCGCGCTGGAGCGCGCAGCCGTGTGGTTCGGTCGCTGGCCGGGCGAGCGCCGGGTAGGGCGAGACCGCCAGCTCGACCGGGTCGTTCAGCGCTGCGATGCGAACCCGCCCTTCCAGTTCTTCCTGGAAGTCCCAGCACTCGACGCCTCCGTCGTTCAGCACGAGGCAGTTGCCACTGTTGAAGGCGCCGTCGCGGCGGCCGAGGCGCTTCACGCCTTCGAGCCTGTGGTTGGAACCGCACCGCAGCGAGCCCGCGTGATTGAGTCTGCAGTTGTTCGAGTAGAACGCGATGTCGGTGAAGGGGTCCAACGGCTGGCCTCCGCCTCCACCCCAGCAGCTGAGTGTGCCGTCTTTCAGCGTCGCGCAGGCGAGGCCGTAGTTCATGGAGATGTCGACGGCGCCGGAGCGAATGCGGCGTGGCGGAAGCACCACGAAGCCTGCATCAGCCTCGACCACGTCGTAGGTGTTCAAACCCCAACACCAGACCTCGTCACCGATGAGCCCGCACGCAGTCTCGGCAGAGGCCGCGAGCGCCGAGACACTGCCGATGCCCTCGAGCTGCTTTGGCTCGGGGTTCTTCTCCAAGCCCCACCAGAAGATGCCTGCATCGAGGGTCGAGGCCCAGATGCGGTCCTGGCCGGAACGAACGATGGCGACAGGTGGCAGGCCCTCGACCCGCGCTGCCGTGTCGAGGCCCAGCTTCGGAGCGCTCCTTCCCGCGACCTCGGGTGCTCCTGTGGCCGACCAGCAATAGACCTCGCCATCGCTCACGACACAGCCGTTGGCGTTGATGCCGTTGGTGCCGAAGGTGAGGCTGCTCCGGTGGGCCGGGGGAGCGGAGGCTCCCCCGCAGGCGAGGAACGACATCATCGCCGTCAGAAAGCGCCTGTGCATTCGAAGACCCTATCGCGGACACGGCGCGCAACGCTGCCACACGAGGGAGTAGGCTGTGCTTCGACGTGCTCCCCCGCCTGGTCGTTGTCGTGCTGCTGTCGTCTTTCGCGTGTGGCGAGCTGCCGCCCTCGATGCCGACCATCGACGGGGGGCGCACCGACGCGGGTGTGGTGCGACGCGACTCGGGCGTGGCCGATGCGGGTCGTGGAGGCGGAGGCGCGGGTGGCGGCTCCACGGGTGGCGGCATTCCGGGGCCCAACGTTCCACCCGTCGTCGGAGCCGCCATCATCGCGCCCATGCTCTCGGGTTGGGCGGGTCAGCTCTTTCCCCTGAGCATCTCGGCCACCGACGCCAACCAGGACCTGCTCTCGTTCACCTGGTCGCAGGTCTCTCCCGCGGGTGAGCAGGGCTCCTTCATCGAGAACGGGAGCGCGAACGCGCAGCGCTGGTTCGCTCCCGAGACGCTGACGCCGACGACGTTCGTGCTGCGCGTGAGCGTGACCGATGGGCGCTCGCCACCCGAGGTGCGTGAGGTGACGGTGATGGTGCGGCCGCCGCGCTTCTCGGAAATCTACTCGTCGATGCTGGGCCTCGACGTGCTGCAGGGCGGCCAGTGCACCGGCTGTCACGGCTCGATGGGCAGCTACACCGTCGGCGCGAGCTCGAACTCGGCGTGGTCGCGGCTGGTGAACGTCGCGCACAACCACGGCGCCGCGTGCCGCAACGCCGGAGTGCCTTCGCTCGTGGTGCCGAACGACAAGATGCGCTCGCTGCTCTACCTGAAGATGGCGGGCCTTCAGCCGACCGCCTGTGGCGACGTGATGCCGAGAGGCACGGCGGCGATTCCACCGTCTCCGCCGAATCAGGTCGTCGCCATCGGCACGTGGATTCGGCTCGGTGCGCCGAACGATTGATCAGCGCTCCGCCCGGCGCTTGAGCTCATCATTCATCTTCACGAAGCCCTTCGGCGCGCCCTGCATCATCGGTTGCCGCTGAATGATGGGCGCGAGCAGGCCCGAGTAGTGCTCGCGGTTCACGAGGCGGGTCTTCCCACCGGGGAGCGACTCGAGCTCGAAGAAGTGTTCCCCATCGAACACGCGCGGCGCACCGGTTCTGGCGAGCCAGGCGAACCGAACGTTCGGCTCGAAGTGACTCACCACCGGTTGAAACTCGTACGGCTCGGCGCCGTCGGCCGAGAGACGCAGCTTCAACGTCGCGTCGGGAGCGGCGGTGCCACCCAGCCACGCGAGCTGGCTGTTCCACTCGGCGTACGAGGGGAAGTCGATGATGACCGCCCACACGCGCTCGGGCGGAGCGTCGATGACGACCTCTTCGCGAACCTCGAATGACGAGAAGCTCGACCCCGCGAGGCCCGCCACGAGCACGGCCACCACCGCGAGCGCGATGCGGCGCCGGTTCACGTCGCCCAGCCCGTGCGACGCAGGAAGGTCTCGAGGTTCTCGAGCGCCGGGTGCAGCGCGCGCAGCCCCGGAATGAAGGCGTCACCGCCGAGCGTGTCGAATGCCTCCCACATCAGGCCGAACTCGGCGCTGTACTGCTTGATGGCAGGAATCGCCTTCTCGTCGGCGACCGACTTCACGGCCTTGCCCGTCACGCGGGAGAACACCGCCGCCACGTCACCGGGCGTGAGCGCGTCTCCGGCGAGGTCGAAGGCTGCTCCGACGAACGCGTCGGGCCGCTCGAACGCCAGCGCCGCGAAGTGCCCGATGTCGGTGGTGCTCACCATCTGCAGCCGCTGGTGCGCGCGAATCGGCAGCTCGATGGTGCCGGCGCGGGCCTTTGGGCCGAAGTCCATCATCGGCGAGTTGTAGTTCTCCATGAAGAAGGCGGGCCGAAGCACGGTCGCCGGCAGCTTCGCGTCGAGGAGGTAGCGCTCGACTTCCTGCTTCGAGCGCGCGTGCGGCACGGGGCTCGGGTACGCGAAGCTCTGGCCTGACGACGAGAAGACGAAGTGCTTCACCTTCGCCGCCTTCGCCGCGTCGACCAGGTTCCGGCCCTGCTTCACCTCGCCGTCGGCACCAAGCGGCTTGCCGCTGGCCATGCCGTCCCAGAAGTTGGTGACCGCGAACACGCCGTGGGCTCCCGCGAACGCGCGCTCGAGCGAAGCCTTGTCGAGCAGGTCTGCCGCGATGACCTCCACGCCCTGCGCCGCCAGCACCCTGGCTTCAGGCTTGTTCGGGTCGCGGGTGACGGCCTTCACGTGGAACTGGCGCGGCAGGTGGCTGATGACGGCGCTGCCCTGCTGTCCGGTGGCGCCAGTGACGACGATGGTGGGCTTCATGGTGGGTTCCTCCAGGGGTGAGGCCCACTCGTAGTGTCGGTGCGCTGGTGCAACAATCTGGTGAAACGAAACGAATCGTTCCACCATTGGAACCATGAACGATTTGAACGAGGTCGCCGTCTTTGCGGCCGTGGTTCGGCACCGTGGGTTCACGCCGGCGGCGAAGGCGCTCGGCATGCAGAAGTCGACGGTGAGCCGCATGGTGGCGCGGCTGGAAGACCGGCTCGGGGTGCGGCTGCTGGTGCGCACGAGCCGGCAGTTGTCGGTGACCGAGAGCGGGCGGGCCTTTCACGAGCGCTGCGCCGAAGGCCTGCGGTTGCTCGAGGCCGCCGAAGGCGACGTCGCGCCCGTGGAGCAGCCGGCCGGGCTCGTGCGGCTGACGGCCATGCCCGACTTCGCGCAGGTGTACCTCGCGCCCCTCATCGGCCAGTTCGCGAAGGTGTTTCCGCTCGTCCACGTCGAGCTCGTGCTCACCACGCGCCTCGTCGACCTCATCGACGAACGGGTCGACCTCGCCATCCGCTCCGGGCCGTTGCCTGACTCGTCACTCGTCTCGAGGCGGGTGGGTACGGGCGCGAGGCGGTTGGTGGCGAGCCCAGGCTACCTCTCGGCGCACGGCCGGCCTCGCACCCTCGACGACCTCGAGCGACACACGTGCCTCGGCTACCGCACCACCGACGGCGTCGCGACGTGGCGGCTGGCGAGCGCGAAGGGCGCGCGGAACGTCAAGGTGAAGGCGCGCCTCGCGGCCGACGACTTCAAGGTGCTCGAGGCGTGGGCCATCGACGGCCTCGGCATCGCGATGCTGCCCGGCTTCGTCTGCGACGCGGCCATCGCCGAAGGAAAGCTCGTGCCGGTGCTCAAGCAGTCGCTCGACGACGCGGTGCCCATCTTCCTCGTACACCCCGCGGGGCGGCACCTGCCCGCGCGCGTGAGAGCGCTGAGGGACTTTCTCTCGCAGCGCCTGCACTCGTGAGCGTCAGCGCTTCGACTTCGGAGCCGTCGTCGTCTTCTTCTTCGCGGCGGGGGCCTTCTTCTGCTGCGCCGCCTTCTTCGTGGGAGCCGCCTTCTTCGCGTTCGCCGACTTCTTCGCGTTCGCCGACTTCTTCGGAGGAGCCGACTTCGCCGAGCCGGGAGTCGCAGGTGTCTGCAGTTCGAACACCGAGGTGACGACCAGCCCGTGCTCCTCGTCGGCTTCACTCTCGATTCGCACCATCGCACCGTCGTACGAGCCGCTGAGCGCGGGAGCTTTCGTTCGACGAAGCGTGAGCCGCGAGCCCACGAGCTCGAGCCTTCCCTTTCCCGAGAGGCCACACCCGAGCACGCCAGAGACCGACCACGTTCCGTCCTTCGACCATTCGAACGTGCCGCCTTTCACCGCCTGCGAGCTGCGGCCGTCCTCCTCATCGGCGGTGACGGACTCGCGTTTGACCTCGACCCACGTTCCGAACGGGCTCGTGGGAACGGTTGGAGCGTCGAGGCCCAGCGCGGTGAGCGTCTGGTCGAGCCGTTTGCTCCGCTCGGGGTGCGGGTGCCGGCGCAGGTCCGCCGCCTCCTTCTTGTAGAGGTCGCTGAAGAAGGCGCGCACGGTGGCTCCGACAGGAGCGATGAGGTCTTCGCCTTCGTCGGAGGGCTCGGACCATGTCACGGCCAGTGGGTCGTCGACCGAGGCTCCAGCGGCGATGAGGGCGCGCACGGCGTGGGCGTTGGTGCCGCGCGCTGCCAGGTGGAGCGGCGACACGTCGTTGGTCGGCCGCAGGGTCGCGCCCTTGTCGACGAGCTGCTTCATCCACTCCGACAGACGCGGAGAGGACGAGGCCACCAGCGCCCTGAGCAGCGTCGTCGGGTCGGTGGTGCGCTCGATGGCGAGGGTGATGAGGCGCTCCTTCTCGGCGGCGGAGCCTTCGACGCCCACCGCCCACGGAGCGAGGTCGCCAGGCAGGGTCGCGCCGTGCTCGAGCAGGGAGAGCACCATCGGCGCCGACCAGCGCAGCGCCCACCGCATCGGCAGCAAGTCAGGGTGGTTCGTGTGATTGGGGTCGACCTTGCGCGCCAACAGCAGCGCCACCATCTTCGCCATGCGCCGGCGAAGGGCCGTGCCGAGCACCGAGAGCCTGGCGCGGTGTGGGTCTGCTCCTGCGTCGAGCAACACCTCGAGCATCTCGTCGGTGCCCACGCCTGCGGCCTTCTCGAGCGCGGTGAAGCCTGCCGCGTCGAGTTCGTTCGGGTCGGCGCCTGTCGCGAGCGCGGCCTTCAGCGCTCCCAGGTCCTTCTGCTCGAGGGCTGCGTGAATCATGAGGGGAGTGACCCGCTGGGGCAGTCCGGGGTGCAAACGGGCCGACCCGACCGGCCGGGGGGACTTCCTCGTCTCGCCGCAAGGCTGATGCTACGCACCGCCGTCATGCTGCCCGTTCTCTACAAGTTCCGCTTCGACGGCGACGGTTCGCGCCCGCTGCTGTACCTCGTCGCCCTCGCGCTCGTCGCGTACGCCGCCTGGTCTGGTTACCGCAACGCCGATGGCGTCGACGACAAGGGCAAGATCATTCCCGCGACGGCGCAGCAGAAGCGTGACCGCGCCGTCATGTACGGCGTGATCGGCGTCATCCTCGCGGCCTTCGGCGTCTATTACGCGACCGACCTCACCGTTCCCTTCCTCGGCAAGGGCAAGAACGAAGGTGTGCCGCTGCACACGTACGGCATTCTGCTCGGCGCGGGCTTTCTCTCGGCCGTGACGGTGGCCGCCTTCCTCGCGCGGCGGGAGTGGCCCGGTGAGCTCGGCCTCAAGCGGCGCGATCAGATCATGGATCTCGCGTTCTCGGTCTTCGTCGGCGGCATCGTCGGCAGCCGAGAGCTCTTCGTGCTCGTGAACTGGAAGGACTACATCGCGCGCAAGCCGGCCGAGGCGTACTCGACGGTGATCGACCTCATCGCGCTGGCCGGTCTCGCGCTCGCCATCGCGTTTCGCAGCAGGCTCTCGAAGGACCTCGCCACGAAGGTGGTCGAGAACGCGGGCCAGTGGTTCGTCTACGTGATGGTGGGCGGCCGCGTGCTGATGCTCGGCATGACGGGCGGTGGGCTCACGGGCCTCACCGACATGCTCGGCGGCGGCCTCGTCTTCTACGGCGGCCTCATCGGCGCGTCGCTCGCGTCGGTCTGGTACTGCGTGAAGAACGACATTCAGTTCATGCGGCTGGCCGACCTGGCGATTCCCACGGTGTCGCTCGGTCAGGCCTTCGGCCGCCTCGGCTGCTTCTCGGCCGGGTGTTGTTGGGGCAAGCCGACGGGTCCCGATGCTCCGTTCCAGGCGCACTTCCCCGGCGCGCACTCGACGCAGACGCTCTTCGGCACGCACAGCGACACCGCCAGCCTCGCGTGGAGCTCGATGGCCGATGACACCCGCTACGTCGTCGAGCGCACCGGAGAGGTCTTTCAGCAGATGGTGCCCGACTCGGTGCAGATCAGCGAGTGGGTGCGCGGTCACGACCACACGCTGGGCCTGCACCCGACGCAGCTCTACGAGTCGTTCGGTCAGATGATCATGTTCGCGCTGCTGCTGACGGCGCGCCGGTGGCGCAAGTTCCACGGGCAGATCTTCGGCATGTGGCTGATGGGCTACGCGGTGCTGCGCACGTCGGTCGAGCTCTTCCGTGGTGACCGCGAACGCGGCACGTTGAACGGCCTGCTCAAGTCGAACGGCCTCGACGCCCTGGCGAGCGTGGTGCCCGACACGGCCTGGTACAACATCTCCATCAGCCAGTTCATCTCCATCGTCATGTTCTCGCTGGGCGCGAGCATCATCATCATCGGGCTTCGGTATCGCGCGGCGCAGCCGAAGGCCGACCTCACGGCGCTGACCGCCGCGGCCTGAGTCACGGCCGCGTCCGTCCGTTGACGCGATCGGTGGGGCGCCGTCTGCTGAACGCGTCTCGGCTTTGTGAATCGACTCACTCTCGCCAGACACGTCGCGCGCCGGAGCCTCCACGTGCCGATGAAGGCGTTTCGGCTGCTGGCCCGCGTGAATCGATTCACTCTCGCGCAGACACGTCGCGCGCCGGAGTCTCGACGGGCCGATGAACGCGTCTCGTGAATCGACTCACTTTCGCGCAGACACGTTGCGAGCCGAAGCCTCCACGATCCGATGAACGCGTCTCGGCTGCTGGCCCGCGTGATTCGGTTCACTCTCGTGCAGACACGTCGCGCGCCGGAGCCTTCGTCTCACCCCGGCTCTTCTCGGCGTGCGCGGCGAGGCCGTCGACGAGCGGCGCGAGCTCCTTCACGAAGGTGCGGGCCGAGGCGTCGGTGATGCCGGTGGTGGAGCAGAACGCGGCGTAGCGCTTCATCAGCCCCGCGTACTCGACCATGCCGCCGCGGTAGTCCTCGATGGCGGCCGCGACCGTGGCCATGGGCGTCTCGTATTCCTCCACCAGGCGCGTCGCGTAGCGGGCCTCGGCGGCTTCCCTTTCGGCGACGCTCCCGTGCTTCGCGCTGCGGGCGGCTTCGATGCGACGGCGGGTGGCCTCGAGGTCTTGCCGCGCTCGCTCGGCCTGTTTGCGGCTCTTCTCGAAGTTGCGACGCGCGCCCTCGAGCCTGGGCAACGAGGTGGCGAAGGCGAGCTGCAGCCTGCCGTTCTTGCAGGTGGCGAACTCCGACTGGGCTGACTGCACCGCGGCCTTCGCGTCGGTGAGCGACGAAGCCGCGGCGCGGTACTGGGCGAGTGGAGACGTCTGGGCAACGGCGATGGAGGCGAGAAAGAGGAGAGGCAGGGCGATGCGCATCATGAGTGTGGGCTCCCGAGAGGTGCCGCGCGAACGGCGGCGGCGCGCGGGAGTGCAGCCGCGGTGCCACAAAGCGCTTCCCTCTGCGGTGCTGATCAGCCGAGGCCGCGAACCCTCACCGTGTGTGTCGACGCGGAGTCATCACCGTGTCCGCGCGGAGTCAGAGAAAGAGCGCGAGCAGCTCCTTCTCTCGTTTGTCCTTCGAGGCCGCGTGACGCTGCTTCACGAGCGCCCTCACGTTCTTCACGCCCTGGCCCTTCAGCGCCTCGACGACCGCCAGGGGTGACTGCTTCCCGCTCGCGAGCAGCGCGACGAGCCGTTTCTGGAGCGCCGGCGACCGCTTCGTCTTCCCCAGCAGGCCCAGCGCGCGGTGGGCGAGGAAGAAGTCCTTCAGCTCGATGAAGGCGAGACACGCGTCGACCCAGCGTGAGTCGATGAGCATCAAGGCCTGCCGGTTCTTCGACCGAAGCTGCTGCTCGAGGGCCTCCATCACGTCGCCGACAATGCGGTCATCGACCGAGCTGCGCTTCTTGCGTGTGCCGACCGTCTTCACGAACTTCAGCGCCGCCTCAGGGTCGATGAGCAGCCACGCCTTGGCGGCTGGAACGCCGATGCCGTACTCCTCTTTCAACTTCGTCAGCAGCAACCGGCGCTGCTCCTCGTCTCCGTGGGCCACGACCGCTTCGGCGGCCGCGATGCGAGCCTGGGCAGGCGCTTTCGACACCGCGAACCGGGCGAGTGCGCCGATGGCCAGGTGTTTCTGGGCCGCGAAGGTCACCACGCTGAAGCCGGGGTCGAGCATGCCGGGCCGCGTCTTCTTGCTCAGCGCCTGGAGCGCCTGCTCCACCTTCGACTCGAGCCCTGGAAGCTTCAGGCTGCGGAGCGCGTCGACGGCCGCGAACAGCAGGGCCGGCTCGGCGTCCTCCGTCCACCCAATGAGGACCTGCAAGACGGCATCGGCGTCGTTCATCAGCCCCAGCACCCGCACGGCTCCCGCGCGGAGCTGATCAGCCGACTTCGGGTCACTCATCACCCGGCTCACGAGCGGCCGCGCAGCGGTGAGGTCGAGTTTGCCCAGCACCCAGAGCGCGACACCCCGCAGCTCTTCGTTGCTCGCCTGCCCGAGCTGCGCCCGAACCTTCGCCTTCGTGAACAGCTTCGACGCCGGCACCTGCCCTTTTCCGTCTGGCAGGTACGAAGGGAACGAGGTGGCGGCCTTCAGCAGCTGCGCGTCGTCGAAGCGCTTCAGCTGCAACATCACCTCGTCGTGCACGCTCGCGCCGGCTTCGTTCGTCGGTGCGCCCTCGCGGATCCGCGTCATCTGCCGCTTGAGGACGGGGTTCGCCTCTTCGATTTCGGCGAAGTTCCGCTCCATGAACGAGCGGTAGCCATCGCCGGCGTACACCGCGGCTCTGGCCTTTCGGTCGAGCTCCTTGACGGTCGACGGCTTCGTTCCGTTCAGCGCGAGCTCGTAGGTGAAGTCACCCTCGGCGCCGGCCGTTCCGAGGAACCAGAAGCGGCCGGTCGCGCCAACGGACTCGGCGCAGCGGAAGAGGGCGGCGAAGTCTCCCGCGCTGTCGCGAAAGCCGTCTTCCCCGACGTCCCACCGGAGTGAGACCTCGAGCCCGTCGACCGTCACCTGTTGCAGGCAGTAGCTGGCCGGGTCGTGCCCTTTGGCGATGCGGGCCAGGCGCTCCTCCACTCGCTCGTCAGCTGCCCATGCGCCTTCGAGCTCGTTGAACCAGTCGCTCCACGCGGTGTGTGAGACGGTCGTCTCGAGCCAGGCCTCGCGTGCGGCGCCATCGGGAAAGCGCATCGAGCCGAAGGCCCCTGCATTCCACCCCATGAGTCCTCCCCCGTCGGGCGGTAGTCGCCGACCCCACCGACATACCGTGCCGGCCACGGTTGATCTCGCGTGAAGCGGCTCGCCTTGGGTTAGGCTTGTGACGTGCCGGCTGCGTTGAACAACGGTGGCCCGGGAGGGCGCACTTCTGGAACGAAGCTGGGCGATGCCGAGAGCGCCGCCAAGGAGTGCACGCTCGTCGAAGCCGACCTCATGGAGCTCAAGGCGGCCTACGAGCAGTACTTCCTCGGTCAGGAGCGCCGCCCGCCCGCCCAGCTGCACGCCGACCTGAAGAAGCGAGTGCAGGCGCTGCGGAACACCTTCGTGAACTCCACGCCGGTGAAGTTCCGCATTCAGAACCTGCAGCAGCGCGTGACGACCTTCGAGCGGCTGTGGGAGCGCTCGCTGCAGGAGATGGAGAACGGCACCTATCGCCGTGACCTCTTCAAGGCGAAGCGTCACCTCGAGCAGCGGCAGAAGAAGAAGAACGGCACGGCGTCTGACGGGCTCGATGATCTGCACATCGACGAAGACCTCGACCTGTCCGACCTCGACAGTGACGGAGACTCGCTCGACAGCGCCATGGCCGCGGCGGCCGAGGCGGTCGCGAAGCCGAAGGTGCCGGCCATCGCGCCGCTCGTGCCTGCAATCGCGCCGACGGTTCCCACGATTGCGCCGCTCGTTCCGGGTGTGGCGCCCGTCGCGCGCCCGGTGACTTCCTCCGGCATTCCCGCCATCACGGCGGTGCACCCCGGCGCGACCGGCTCGAACCCTGCGCTCAAGCCGGCCGGCTCGACTGGCGCGAACCCGGCGCTGCAGCGGCCCGTCACCAACCCAGCCATCAAGCCGCCTGCCGTCACCGGCACCAACCCCGCACTCAAGGCGCCTCCGTCTCGGCCCGCTGCACCCGTCGGCTCCGACGGCGGGCTCAACGAGCAGAAGATTAAAGCCATCTACGACGCGTACGTGATGGCCAAGCGGCGGTGCGGCGAAGACACCTCGAAGCTGTCGCTCGACTCGGTGGCGACGACGCTGCGCTCGCAAGTGCCGACGCTCATGAAGCAGCACAACGCGAAGAGCGTCGAGTTCAAGGTCGTCATCAAAGACGGCAAAGCGGTGCTGCGCGCGCTCCCGAAGGAGTGAGTGCTCAGTAGATGAACGACACGCCGGCCCACGCGCCGAGTGAGTTCAGCACTTCGGAGGAGCGCTGGTTGATGAGCCCGCGCGCGAGCAATGCGTCGCTCGGGCTGAGCTCGCTCGCCCTGCAGCCAGGCGACATGGGCTGCGCGCCGCGGTTGAGTGAGAAGTCGGGCAGCTCGGCCGCGGAGCACCCGTTCACCTGGTCGACCCGCGCCGTGTAGACGACATCGCGCACCTCGAGTCGGAGGGCGACGTGCTGGCCGAGTGTCAGCCGAAAGCCAGCACCGATGGAGCCCATGAACCGAACACCTGTGTCGCCATACGTCGCCGGAGTGCTCGTCTCGGGCTTGAGCAGGTGTCGGGTGCCGCCGAGCCCAGCGCCCGCGTTGATGACGACGCTGAACTGCGCGAGCTGAGAGTCGAAGAGGGCGACCTTTCCGTAGAATGGCGCGACCTCGACGCCCGCCATGGCCGTCCACGTCCACAACAGCGACGCCGCCGACTGTGCCTCGATGCGCGCCTTGTCGATGAGCTCACCGTTGAAACGCGACTCCTGGTTGTGCCAGTTGCCGCCACCCGAGAGCGTGAGCCCGAAGTGTTCGCGCAGGTGCCAGGTGAGCTGGCCCATGGTGCCGACGTGCTGCGTGTACAGCCCGTTGAGCTGAGGCACCGCGGGGTACAGCGTGAACTCGAGTCGGCCCGCGTCGCTTACCGGCTTCTGCTCGACGACGTGCAGACCGACGTCGGGGTTCTTCAGTGGTGCGCCGTTGACGACCTGAGCCTGCGCGACGACGAGGGGAAGAATGAGTGCGAGCATGCGGTCTCCCTGAGTGGCCGGCGAACGGTAGGTCCGTTGGTCGGCTCGAGGGAAGACCCCGTCTGCGAATCAGTCGGAGCAGCCGATGCCGATGTCGGAGACGTCGACGTTGGGCGTGAGCACGCTGATCAACGCTCCATCGCGGCCGGCCAGGGTCAGCTCATGTTTGCCAGCGGCGTTGCCCATGCGGCCGAGCCACAACATGCCGAAGCGGCCGTCACGCAGCCCGCAGGGAGAGACGGCGTTCTCGAAAGTGCGCGCGACGGGCGTGGGGGCTCCGGTGGCGGGCAACAGCCAGATGGTCTCGGGAGAGTTGCCCATGATGGGCCAGCTGCCCTGCAGCAACACGCCGTCGAGCGAGTCGTGGGGGAACTGCACGAAGTTCTCGCGCGTGTTCGGCAACGTCGAGGGCCGCGCCAGCACGCGGAAGCCCGTGCCGTCGAGCTTCACCTCGCACGCGTCGTTGTTGCCCGACTCCGGGTACGTGTCGGCGCCGCAATCGAAGAACACCCGCTGCTGGTCGAACGAGAGCGCGGGCATGTTGTTCCACTGCGCAGTGGAGCTTCCGGTGATCAACACCGGCGCGCCCCACGTCGAGCCCGTCTTCCGCGTCACCCACAGGTCGTTCTCGTGCGGCCCTTCGCGCGACGGGTAGACGACGATGGAGCCAGTGGTGTCGACGGCGGGCGTGCCCTCGATGGACTGCTCCATGCCGCCGGGCGAGACGAGTGACAGCGACGAGAGGTCGCGCGGAGCGATGGCCAGACACTCTCCGAGCGAGCACGAGAGCCGGTCGGTCGAGAGCACCAGCCACGCGCCATCGAGCGAAGGAATCAACCAGCGGTCACGCGTGCCGGTGCCGAAGCGGGCGAGCGCGGTGCTGACGTTCTCGGGCGTCGCTCCGGCGCGGGCGTCGATGCGGAACACCTTGTCGTCGAAGCTGTAGGTGAAGTGCCCGGCGCCCGTGCTGACGATGGGCCCGGCATCAGAAGAAGAAGAGGTGCCACCACAGCCGACCAGCAGCACGAGGAACGACGCTCGAAGACCACGCATCGAGCCTTCATGCCTCAAATGCCGGGGAACGGCTGTGGTGAATGCGCTCAGTACAGCAGCTGCGTGCTCGACGGACCGGCCTGACCCGCGTTTCCGGGAGACGTCCCCGCGACACCGCCAGTGCCCGTGGTGATGAGCGACGAGCCGGTCGACGTCCACGACGAGCCGTTCATGTTGCGAACGAGGCCGTACGAAGGGCCGCCCGAGCCACCGCCACCATGGCCACCGGGGCCGCCGTTGCCGCCATTACCTCCGGTACCGCCGCGGCAGGCCGTGCCCTGACCCGTGCCGTCTCCGAGTGGGTCGTTGCCGCCGTAGAGCGACGAGCCGCCCATGCCACCCATGCCGCCGCCGCCGCCCGAGCTCCCCGTGCCGCCGCGGCCGCCCGTGCCCGCCGTCACCGAGACGTTGCGAGCCGAGACCTGCGAGTTCGAGAGGAAGACGCCGATGGAGGCGCCGCCGCCGAGGCCAGGCTGGCCTGCCGAGCCACCGCAGCCGCCGCCGCCACCACCACCGCCCGCGCTCCCGTAGCTGATGCAGCCCGAGACGGCCTCGATGCCTCCGCAGCCGCCACCGCCACCTCCACCACCGCGCCCATTCGTGCCCGCCATGCCCGCCTGCCCGTTCGCGGGCGTGAAGCCAGGCGACGAGAACATGCCCATGCCGCCGCCGTTGCCGTTGGAGCCGCCCATGCCGTCACCGCCGTTCTGTCCGTTGGCGGCCGCAGAAGGCGTGATGGAGCCCGTCTGGCCTCCGACGCCCTGGCCAGCGGCCGCTCCGCCTGGAGCTGCCTGCCCTGCGGAACCAGGCCCGCTCGTCGCGCCGTACGTCGCCGCGCCGCCCTGCCCGCCGTTGTTCGCCGTGCCGCCACAGCCCGCGGGGCCGGGCGAGCCGGGTGAGGGCAACGAGCACGACCAGATGGCGCAGCTGAGCGAGTTGCCGGGAACGCCGTTGTCTCCGCAGCCGACACCACCAGCGCCGCCCGGGCTGCCCGGCGTGGCGGGGTTCTGCGTCGCGCCATTCGCTCCGGGAGCGCCGTTGCCTGCGCGCACGTCGAGCGCCTGCAGCTGCACGTTCGACGAGTCCTTGATGAAGGCGCCGTACGCGTTGGGCGTGCCGAGGCCACCCTCGAAACGAATCGACTGCACCAGCACGTCGTTGGCGAAGTCGAGGTCGAGCGCCTTCGCGCCACCCTGCACGATGACCTGGTTCGTCGTCGCGCGCTGCCACGTCATGGGGTGATAGCCGCCCGCGACGTTGAGGCCCGAGGCGCCAGCGATGGTGAGCGAGCCCGTGTACGTGCCCGCGGCGATGTAGATGTCACGCTTGCCGCTGGTGGTCGCCGCGGTGACGGCCGCTGCCAGCGTGCGCTTCGGTGCCGCCCTCGTTCCCGCCGCCGTGTCGAGGCCGTTGGGCGAGACGAAGACGCCGTTGGTGAGCTCTCCGTCGATGCCGTCGCAGTTCGCGTCGGTGAAGGCGAGGTCGGGAATGTCGGTGCTCGACGTCGCGGTGCACGCGTACTCGCAGCCGTCGCTCGGGTCGTTGTTCAAGTCGATGAAGCCGGCCGCGCACTGGAACTGGCACATGCCGGCCACGCACGTCGCGGTCGAGTTCGGCCGCATGCACGAGTTGCCGCAGCGCCCGCAGTTCATCGCGTTGGTGGCCGTCTCGACTTCACAGCCGTTGGGGTGGAGCGTGTCGCAGTTCTCCCAGCCCGGGTCGCACGAGGCCACCTGGCACATGCGCGAGCTGCACGTCGGCGTCGCGTGCGGGAGCATGCAGCGCACGCCACAGCCACCACAGTTGTCGCGGTCGTTGTCGATGGGGAAGCCGTTGTCGATGGTGCCGTCGCAGTCGTCGTCGACGTTGTTGCAGAGCTCGGTGATGGGCATGCCCGGGTTGCACAGCGCGATGCCGCCGTCGGCGCAGGCGTTCACCGTGCGCATGCAGGCGCCGACGCCGCACGAGACCATCATGCCGTCTTCGTCGATGCGCCCGTCGCAGTCGTCGTCTTCACCGTTGCACGTCTCGAGCTTCGGCGTCTTCGCGTTGCAGGTGACGCCGTTGTTCACGAGGTCGCACGTCTTCTGGCCCATGCAGGTGCCAGCGTCGTTCGAGACCGAGCAGCCCTGGAGCAGGTCTCCACGCGCGAGGCACGCGCAGCTCGCCACCATCGGAGAGCACTGCTGCACCTTCGTCATGCCGTCGGAGCCGCGGCCGTTCACGCAGACGTAGCCAGTGGGGCACGACTGGTCGAAGGCGCAGTCGCGGCCGCACACCTTCTCGCCGTTCACCACGATGCACTTGTCGGCCGGGTACGGGCAGTCGCTGTCGAGCTGGCAGGCCTGGCAGAGGCGGCGTTGATCAGGCTGGCAGCTGAAGCGGCCGGGCGTGAGCTGCGTGCAGACCTCTTCGGTCTTGCAGCCGACGGAGCACTTGCGCACGCAGAGCGGCGGGCTGCCGTCACAGAGGCCCGTCTCGCAGCGGTCATCGGCCATGTAGGCCTCGCCCTCTTTCTTGAGGGTCTCCATGACCGGCTTCTTCGGAGTGCAGGTGCAGGCGCCTCCGACGATGGCGACGAGCAGCGCGACACCGATGGCGTGAACGCGGAAGGGGCGGGGGTGGAAACGCATCAGGTCCTCATGACGGAAATTCCGGCCGTGGGGAATGTTCCTGCGAGGAGACACAGGAGACGTGCCATCTGTGCAGACCAGCCCGCTCCCGCGCAATCCCCGGGGTATGTCGGCAGGCATGACGACGCTCGCGGCCGTTCAGCTCGGGGCAGACGAGGCGCGGCTGGGCCGGCGGCCAGAGCTGCTCGAGCGGAAGTGGCAGCGCATGGCGAGGTCTCCGTTCGCGTTCCTGCGTGGGGCGTCGGCGCTGTGGGCAAAGGCGCTCTCGCGGGAGCCGAAGCTGCTGCGGGGGCTGCCGGGCGTCGCTTCGCTCGTCGGAGACCTGCACCTCGAGAACGTCGGCGTCTTCCGGGCGGCGCGCGGGGTGACGTTTCACGTGAACGACTTCGACGAGACGTTCGACGGGCCCATCGCCTTCGACGTGGTGCGGCTGCTGACGTCGACGCTGCTGGCGCGCGCAGAGCTTCAGGTGTCGGGCGTGAAGGTGCTCGAGCTGGGCTGGGCGATGCTCGATGGGCACGACGTGGGGTTGCGCAACGGGCTGGTGCGGCCGCCGGCGTTCGTGAAGCAGCTGGTGAACGAGGTGAACGCGCTGCCTGCGGCGGCGGTGCTGAAGAAGAAGGTCGACGAAGCAGGGCGGCTGGTTCGCAACCCCGAGAAGACGCCCGAGGCTCCGGTGGCGGTGCGCCAGCAGGTGGGCGCGGCGTTGAAGGGGTGGAAGCCGTCGAGGCCGAGTCCCGAAGGGGCGCTCGAGGTGCTCGACGTCACGCGGCGCATCGCAGGCACCGGCTCGCTGGGCGTGGAGCGGTTGCTGGTGCTGGTGAAGGGCGACGGGACGCCCTGGCTGCTCGAAGTGAAGGAGGTTCGCGGCTCGGCGTTCTCGCCGAAGACGGCGTCGGCTGATCAACTCGTCTCGGTGATGCAGCGGGTGTTGCCGAAGCCGCCCGCGTGTTTTGGCGCCTCCCGATTGGGGCGGTTGCCGGTCGTCATCACGAAGCTCGGCGCGAAGGAGGACAAGCTGGGCGTCGACGAGCTGCCGCCCGAGGCGCTGTCGTCGTACGCGCGCTACCTCGGCTTTCTCGTCGGAGAGATTCACCGGCGCGGCGGCGCGTCGACGAAGTGGAGCGCGGCGCATCGCGCGCGGGCCCTCGATGGGGCGCAACACCTGGCCGGGTTGCACGAGACGGCCTTCCTTCGGTTCTGCGACGTCGTCTTCGACCGGTTCGGCGCGCAATAGGAGAGACGGAATGGGGTTCTTCGACTTCCTGAAGAAGAAGCAGGCTCCGGCGCCTCCACGGTCGTTGCCCTTTCGCGCCATGGTGACGGCGCTCACGCCTGATGGTGTCGGCACGCTCACCCATGCAGATGGCGCCACGTATCGATTTGGCGCGACCGCGTGCCGCGGGTGGCAGCCGGCGATTGGCGTCGAGGTCGAAGTGAACGGGCTCGACCCGCACCCGCTCGGTGGGCTGCGCGCGCTCAACATCAGCCTCGTGTCGGATGCGCAGACCTATGCCGCCCGGTTCGCCGAGACCCAGGCGGAGTTCGCGCGACAACGGCCTGCCACGAGTCCGGTAGGGGCACCCGTCACCAGACCGCCGCCTCCTCCGCCGCCCGTGCCGCTGAAGGTGCGCGAGCTCGACGCGCCGGTGCCGGCCCGTCAGCGCAAGGTGGTGACGACGCGCTTCGAGAACACACGTGATGGGCTCATCTTCTTCCGCGAAGTCAGCTGGGACGGCCGCGTGGTGCGCATCGTCGCGGGGCGCTCGTCGCAGAAGACGCCGCAGCTGGTCGACCACGTCTTTCAGAAGCACGGCGAGAAGCACGCCACGCCGGAAGAAGCTCGCACTGCGTTCGAGCGGCACGTCACCGACGACCAGCGCAACTTCAAGACTCACACGACCGCGGTGACGTTCCTGTCGCAGCTCGATGGGCCACCGAAGTTCGTGAGCAACCCCGAGCTCGAAGCGGCGTTCGAGCGCGCGAGCCCCGAGTCACGCGGCGCGGCCGCGCAGGTGTACGCCGACTGGTTGCTCGGCCAGGGCGACCTCCGCGGAGAACTCGCAGCCCAGGGCCCGGTCTTCCTGGAAACCAACGCGAGCGCGTTGCTGGGCGAGGTCGACTACACGCTCGGCTCCGAGCTGTTGGACCTGAAGTGGTCGCACGGCTTGCTCGTCGGGGCGACGCTGAAACGAACACACCTCGACTCGAGCACCAACCTCGCGACCTTCACGGCTCAGTTCCTCGAGTTGCCGCTCGCGCGCTTCGTCACCGAGCTGCGTTTCGGTCTGGCCAGCTTCGAGAGTGACAATGATTGGACCAAGACGCTCGCGGCCGTCGTGAACTCACCGCGCGGGTCGAGCATCACGCGACTGTGCTTCGACGACTACACGCGAGAGGAATGTGAAATCTCGTGGACGCCGTTCGGTGACTTCTCGCCGTACTGGTCGAAGCTGCCGTCGCTCGAATGGCTGCACATTCGCTCCGGGGCAGGCGGTACGCTGGGCGCCATCGACCTGCCGAACCTGAAGACGTTCATTCGAGAGTCCGGTGGCCTGTCGGAGGGGGAAATCGAGAGCATCGTTCGCGCGAAGTGGCCGAAGCTCGAGCGGCTCGATGTCTGGTTTGGCAGTGATGGTTATGGGGCCGAGGGCAACGTCTCGCTGGTGCAGCCGTTGCTCGACGGCGTGGGCATCGAGCGCGTCACGCACCTGGGGTTCGTGAACTGCGAGTTCTCGAGTGAGCTGCTGGCGGCGACGCTGCAGTCGAAGGTGCTCCCGAGGCTGAAGGTGCTCGACCTCTCGAAGGGCATTCTGGGCGACGCCGACGTCGAGGTGATGCTGAAGAACGTCGACCGGCTGAAGCACCTCGAGCGCCTCGACGTTTCGGAGAACCTCATCGACGACGTCGACAGGCTGAAGGCTGCGCTCCCCAACGTGGTGGCCGATGACCAGCGCGACGACGACGACGGGGAGTATCGCTACTGCGCCGTCGGCGAGTGACGCGAGGGCAAGGTCGCTTCACCCCCGAAGGTGATGGGTCTCACCATCGTGTTCGGCGATGACGGTGGTGACCGAGGACGGAATCAGCTCGACGACGTCTGGTTGCTCGTTGAAGTCGGCGAGGTGCAGGGTCGAGCAGGCTTCCATCAGCCGCGACTTCGCGAGCTGCCCGAGCGCCTCGCGAAGGTTCAGGAACCGAGTGAGCCGAAGCGTCGCCACCGAACGCTTCACGCTCGCCAGGTCTTGCTCCCACGCTTGAGAAGGGTCGTAGCCATCGAGCTCGAGGTCCTTGAGGCGTGGCGCGAGCGTCGTCACCACCAGAAGACTCCGCTTTGGCAGCCGCTCGACGACCTCGAGCGAATCGAAGGCGACTGGCGTGGGGTCTCGCGGCAGCCACACGAGCGCGTTGAGCTTCTTGATGAGCCTCGTCAACGGGTGATGCGGAACGTGCTTGGGCCGCATCGCGCTCACGAAGCCTCGTGAGAACCGCAACCCAGACGACTGTGCATGGCCCGCGAAGGGGCCGAGAAGCTCTGCCAGGTGGGCCACGAGCAGTTGCTTCTCTCGCGCCTTCTCGGTGGCCGAGAGCTTCGTCGTGGCCGCCTTGAGCTGGAGCGAGATGAACTCACCTTGAACCCGCCCGCGCTCGGAGAGCCAGTCGGCAAACACGTGCCTCACCGAGTCGTCGTCAGGGTTGGAGACGATGGCGTCGATGAACTCGTCTTCACTCTTGTCCGGAGCCGGCTCGCGAGCTCGAACGGCCGGTCTGTCTGCGTTGGGGTGAAGCAGGTGACTGACACCGCCAAACCGCTTGAGCCCTGAAGGCCAGCCCTCGACGCCGTGCTTCGCGATCCACCTCGCGAGCTCTGCGCCGAGGCGTGGGTGATGGTGAACTTCGAGGGCCGCGAACAGCACCTTGCGGAGCGACGCTGACAGCTGCGGCACGCGCATGAGCTCGAAGACGGCGTCGCCGACCATCGGCTCGCTCGGCAGCTTCGCCCATGCCTCGACCACCGGGCACAATACGTGTGGCTGCACGCTCGGGAACCAGGCCAGGGTCTCGCGAATCGCTTCGCTTCGGGTCTGTGGGTCGAGACTTGCGCGCGCGAGGGCCGCGACACGCTCTGTCTGCTTCAGCGGAAGGTCGAGCGCCATGAGGGTCGCACCGTAGCGCTCCACTCGACTCGGAGGTCAGCTCAGGGCGACACGACCTGATTCGTGTGACTGAACGCGCGGTGCAACGCGCCCCGCAAATCGAAGCTGAACGCACCCAGCAGATACACGAACTGCTGCACCAACCCCGCGCGGTCGACGGGCATGTCGCGCTCGTACGCCAGGTGCACCTCGAACGGCCCCTTGTGGAAAATCAGCTCGGCCGTGAAGTCGAGCTCGGTCGGAGCCACCGCGCTCACCATGCGGTCCGTGAAGAACGTGCCGTCGAGCCCGAGGCTCACCAGGTCCGAGAACATCGACAGCTCCGAGTGCAGCGCATAACGAAGCAACGCATTGCCCGTGTTGTCCGGGCGCGCGGCATACGTCGGGTTCACGACGAACCAGCCCAGCGTCGCCCAGCCGGTGATGTCACCTTCCTGCAGCGCATCGGCGAGCTTCGGCGCAATCGCTGCCATCGAATACAGAAACCGCGCGCGTGCATCGACATACGTCTGCGTGAACGTGCCGCGGTCGACGGGCCGGTCGTGCTCGACGCGGGCTCCGAACTCGAGCCCACCCGGGCCCACCGGAAACGACGACGTGAGCCCCGCGATGACGTCGAACTCCGAGGGAGCGAGCACCAGCGCTCCCGGCCGCTCGCGGTCGCTGAAGAAGCTCACGTCGATGGGAATCGAGAGCAGTGGCCCGAACAAATCGACGTCGAGGTGCGCGCCGTACCGCAGCAACGTCAGCCCCGTGTTGTCGGGCCGCGCCGCGTAGCTTGGGTTGTACGGCGCCACGCCCAACAACACCGTGCCCGACACGTTGAACTCACGGCTCGTGCTCACGAGCTGGCCCGCGTGTGCCGAACCCTGCTTGTCGAGCGCGAACGCTGACGATGTGCAGAGCAGAAGGAGACAGCCAATCAATCGCATGATGTGCGGGGCACGCTGCCTCTTGATGCAGCGACCGGCAGTGTAGCCCGCGGCACGGCGCAGGCATGGTCTGCATCGCATGGCGCAACACCAGACGAAGACCGTGCTCGTCACGGGCGGAGGCCGCGGCCTCGGCAAAGGTGTGGTGCTCTCGCTGGCCGCGCGGGGACATCACGTCGTTCTGACGACTCGAGACGCGCCGTCGGCCGAGGTGACGGTGCGTGAAGCGCGAGCGGCGTCCCTCGCTCCCAACCTCGAGTGCTTCGAGGCCGACCTCTCGTCCTTCGCGTCCATCGAACGGTGCCTCGCGTCGCTCCCACCAGCGTTGCGCTTCGACGTCGTGATGCACGTCGCGGGCGTGATGCAGCAGAGCCCCACCCGCCGCCTCAGCGCCGACGGCTTCGAAGAGACACTCGCCGTGAACGTGCTCGCGCCGTTCCTGCTGACGAAAGGTCTGTTGCCGCGGCTCAACCCGGGCGGGCGCATCGTCTGCGTCTCATCGCGCCTGCACCTGCCAGATTCGCGCGGAGCGCCCGTTCACTTCGACTTCGACGACCCGAACCTCGAGCGCGGCTACCACCCCGAGCGGGCGTACAAGAACTCGAAGCTCGCCCTCGTGTGGTTCGTGAACGAGCTCGCGCGCCGCGTTCCGAAAGCGCGTGCCACCGTGCACGCCGTGTGTCCCGGCTTCGTGCCCGAGACGGCGCAGGCGTCGACGACTGGCGTGATGCACTTCGTGATGGCGCACGTGATGCCGCACATGCCCTTCGCGACACGGCTCGACGACGCCATCGACGCGTTGTGCTTCACCGCGCTCGACCCCTCACTCGACCAGACGACGGGAGACTTCTGGGCCGAGAAGAAGCCGTTCGACTCGAGCCCGCAGTCGAGGCGCGTGGAAGACGCGAGGCGCTTCTGGGCGTGGTGTGAGGCGGTGACGAAGTCTGGCGCCTGGCCCTGAGCCCACCTCTTCGTGCGGGCGTCCACAAACGCGCCACTCGACTTCACGCCGGGTGCGCTACTCAGCGCGCATGACCAAGCCCACGCTCACGTACTTCGACATTCCCACCAGCCGCGGCGAGGAGTGCCGTCTCGCGCTCTTCATCGCCGGCGTTCCGTTCACCGACGAGCGGCTGAATCGAGAGCAGTGGGAGGCCCACAAGGCCTCGGCTCCGTACGGCGCGCTGCCCACCTTCTCGATGGAGGGCAAGCCGGTGCTCGCGCAGTCGAACGCGATTCTGCGAATGATTGGTGGCCAGCACGGGCTGCTCCCTGCCGACCCCTGGGAGTCGGCGCGGCACGAAGGCGTGATGTGCTCGGTCGAAGAGCTGCGCGCGAAGCTCGGGCCGACCCTGCGCATCAAGGACGAGGCCGAGAAGAAGGCCGCACGTACGGCGCTGGCGACCGGCTTCCTTCCCGAGTGGGCGGGGCAGATGGAGAAGCAGATCGTCGGCCCGTTCGTCGGAGGCACCGCCCTGAGCGTCGCCGACCTCAAGCTCTTCGTGGCGACCTCGTCGATTCTGAAGGGCGTCGTCGACTTCATTCCGCCGTCGACCTTCGAGCCGTTCCCGAAGCTGCTCGCGCTCGTCGCCGCGGTGAAGGCGCACCCGAAGGTCGTCGCCTGGTACGCGCGCTGATCAGTGGCAGGTCGAACACGACTGCGTGCAGCGCGTGTCCTTGTGCACGCACGAGGTGAGTGACGACGACGTGGTGCCGCCATCGGCGGTGCTGACGTCGACCCCGCCACACGCAGAGAAGGCGGTCGCGAGCGCGGTGAAGAGGACCACGAGGACGAGGCGGTTCGTTCGGTTCATGCCGCTCTCGTGAGCCGCCCGGCGCCCAAGCGATCAACGCGCGGTTTCGTGTCGACCGGGTGATCGACTTCGCCCGCTCGCGCACACACGAGGGCGGTGCCCCGTGAATCGACTCCTCTGCGTCTGTTGTCTGATGGTCGCCTGCTCCGCTCCCGAATCGCCTGCCGCCGCAGTGGTGGTGACGCCGGCCGTGCCCCAGCCCACACTCGCCGCGATGCTCATCGCGGTGAACTGGCCCGCGGCAAAGCCCGTGCGCTCGTCGCTCACCGCGACCGGCGGCACGCTCACGCTCCTCACCTCGAGCGCGGCCGCGACGGCTGAACGCCGTCAGGTGTCGTGGCTCACGCAGCGCTCGGCGGGAACGCTCGTGGTCGCGTGGGATCCGCCGGAGCTGGCGACCCAACTCACTCTCGATGGCGCGACCGTGACGGCCGGTGAGCTGCTCAGCGCGGGTCGTGCAGCAGGTCTGCTCGCCGTGCCCGTCACCGACGACACCTGCGGCTTTCTCACGGGCACGGCGCGCCTCGTCGAGGGCCAGCTGCGGGTGAAGACGTTGCTGCGTGACGCGCAGGGCGAGCGCATGGGCCTGCTGCGCTTCTCGTCACCCGAGTCGTCGCTCGAGTGGATGGATGGCGAAGGCAACGTCGTGCAGACGCAGGGCGACGTCACCATCGAGGGCGCGCACTTTCTCGTTCGCACCCGAGAGCGCCGCGTCTCGGGGCACCTCGTCGGCTCGGGTACGACGCGAACGGTCTTCGGCTCGGTGTCGTGCCCGAAGGAGCTCGGGGTCAGCACCGCGGCGAAGTGATCAGACCTCTGGCGCGCGGGTGACGAACTCCACCAGCTCGGGCCACACCTTCCGCAGGGCATCGGGGCCGGCTTCACCGAAGAGCGCGACGCGGTCGACCGGCCGGGCCTGCCCGAGAAACTGCTCCGCCGCCCACGCGGTGAGTGCGTCGGCGAGGCCGCGGGTCGGGCCTCCGAGCAGCTTCACCTCGTACGAGGCGAGCAGCTCCCTGGCGCTCTTCAGCTCGTTCGAGCGCAGCGCGACGACGGCCTTCGCGATGGTGAGGTGCGCCGAGCGGTCGAGCTTCAGCTGGTCGGCCTGGGTGATGCGCTGGCGGGCTTCGTCGAGCCGGCCCAGCAGCGCCGCCGTGAGCGCCAGGTACGGCACCACCATGCGCTCGAGGTCGAAGCTGAAGTTCGCCACCTTCATGCGCGACGCCTGAAGGAACGACGCCTCGGCTTCGGCCACGCGCCACAACGAGAACAGCGCGATGCCACGATTGAAGATGAACACGTGCGAGCGTGGGTACCGTTTGTGGCTGCGCTCGAACGCAGCGACCGCTTCGGTGAAGCGGCCTTGATTCAAGAAGGTGATGCCCTCCACCGACTCGGCGTTCGCGCGTTTCATGCGAAAGAGGAAGAACGCGAAGGTGACGAGGCCGACGAGAATCGGAAACCACGCACCCAGCTGAACCAGGCCGTACGCCTGCGCGAGGCCGGCGAGGGCTCCGAAGAGAATGATGCCGACGATGAAGGCGATTCGCTCCACGCGCGGAACAGAGCCGACGAGGCGCCAGCTGTCGACGCGCGTGTTCGCCACGCGTGGCCCGCGGCGAAGAAGAAGGGCTGATCAACCCGGCTGCACACTTTCGTTCACGCCTCGCAAAGAAGGTGAGCCGGGGCCTGTAAAAGATGCGGGCTGAGGGCTCCCGTCCCCTCGAGCTGACACGTGCCACCACCCTGGCTCCCCGCTGATCCACAGGCCTCGGGCGTGGGCACGGGCCGTGCTACCGGGCCGCACATGCACGCACGCATCGTCGGTCTGACCCTGCTCTGCATCGCCAGTCTTGCGTGCACGAAGGCAGCGCCGTCGACCCAGTTTCGAGAAGGGCCGCTCGACCTCACGCTGCCGTCGTACCCCGACCGAACCAGCTTCACGCTCTCGTCGCGCAAGGGCCGCGTGGTGCTGCTCGACGTGTGGGCGACCTGGTGTGAGCCGTGCCGCGAGTCGTTGCCGAAGTACCAGGCGCTGGCGGCGAAGCATGGCGGCAAGGGCCTCGACGTCGTCACCATCAACGTCGACGGCGAAGCGGCCGTGCCGAAGGCGATTCCCACCTTCGTGACCGAGACGAAGCTCTCGCTGCCCATCCTCCTCGACACCGACGCGAAGCTCTCGGAAGAGCAGCTGCGCGTGAAGGTGATGCCCACCGCCTTCCTCGTCGACCGCAAAGGTGTCGTTCGGCACGTGCACGAAGGCTTCGAGGGCGAGACGTTCGCGCAGCTCGAGCATCAGCTCGAAGGTCTGCTGGCGGAGCCATGATGCGAGTGTTCGTCGTCGTGCTGGTGACCGCGCTCTCTGGCTGCAGCTTCGTGTCTCCCGCGAAGCGCGCCACGCTCTCGAAGCGCTGCATGCAGTTTCAGGAAGACGGTGACGAGCTCGTGCTCGAGAACCACCTCATCGACAGCCGAGAAGGATCGTCAGGCGCACGCGGAGCCCGGGGCGGTGGATGCGGCTGCAACTGACGCTCGCCGCGTTGCTGTCGGGCTCCGTCTCCTCCGCCGAGGTGGAGGTGTCGTCGAAGGTGCAGGTGTACGCCGACACCGGCCAGACGGTCGTCATCTCGCCGCACGTCACCGGCACCGTGACGCTGCCGTCGAAGACCTCGCTCTCGGCCACGTACACGGAGGACATCGTCTCGAGCGCGTCGGTCGACGTGCGCACCACCGCGAGCCCACGCATCTTCGACCGCCGGCAGGAGGTCGACTTCGGGCTCGGCCAGCTCGTGGGCGGCTTTCAGCTCGGCGCCAGCTACGTGCACGCGCGCGAACGCGACTATCTCTCGAACGGTGGCTCCTTCTCGGCGTCGCGTGAGCTCTTCCAGAAGAACACCACGCTCTCGCTGCGGGCGGGCGTCATGAGCAACCTCGTGGGCCGCGCCGACGACCCGCTCTTTCAGGCGCCGATGACCGACTGGAGCGCCGACCTCGCCGTCACTCAAATCTTCACGCCCACCACCATCATGCAGGTGAACGCCACCGTCGCGCGCAGCAACGGCATGATGGCGAGCCCCTATCGCAAGGTGCGCGTGCCCATGCCCGACAGCGGCGCGGGTTCACTCGTGCTCTTCATGCCCGAGAACGAGCCCTCGGAGCGGCTGCGCTTCGCCGGTGCGGTCGGCCTCAAGCAGGCGCTTGGTGACGTGGTGGTGCTGCACGGCGAGTACCGGCTCTATCGCGACTCGTGGAGCGTGCTCTCGCACACCGTCGACGCGCGCGTGGTGTTCGACCTCTCTCCCATCACGGTGCGGCTGCGCTATCGCGGCTACACGCAGAGCCGCGCCTCGTTCTACCAGCCGGCCTACGACACGCTCCGGCTCTACCTCTCGAGCGACCGAGAGCTCTCGGCGTTCTCGTCGCACCTCTTCGGCGCGAAGGTCGAGTGGCAGCCGCTGCGCACCGAAGGCGCCGGCGCGCGCTTTCGTTTCGACGTGAAAGTCGAGGGCATGTACTTCCGCTACCCCGAGTTCCTGCGGCTCGACCAGCGGTGGGCGCTCATCACCCAGGCCGGCATGGCGGTGGACTTCTGATGCGTGCGCTCGGCGTCGTCCTCGTCGCGGCCTCGGCGTTTCCCTGCGGCACGCCTCCGCCTGCGACCCAGATTCCGTCACTCGACCAGGCCGCGTTCGAAGCGCAGGTCGAGCCCGAGCTGCTGGCGAGCTGTGCGTACAGCGGCTGTCACGGTGCGCCGCTGCGACCGCTACGCCTGTACTCGCCCGCGGGTGAGCGCATCGCCGCGGGCCTGTCGAGCAACACGCCGCTGACGCCCGAGGAGCACCGCGCGAACTTCCTCGCGGCCTCGGCCGCTGCTGCTCCGTCGAGCGCGCCGTTGCCCGACCTCTTGCGCAAGCCGCTCCAGGAGGAGGCGGGCGGCGCAGGGCACGGTGGCGTCGACCGCTACGGCCACAACGTCTACGCGAAGAAGGACGACGCGCGGTGGCGGCTGCTCGAGGCGTGGGTCGGTGGTGCGGCCTTCGATGGGGGCCTCGGCTCCGGTGGGGGTTCGGCAGGAGGAGACGCGAGCGGCGGTGGGGCGGGCGGCGGAGGCGCGGGTGGTGGCGAGCCGATGGCGGGTGGGGCGGCTTCGGGTGGTGGCGGCGTTGGTGGAGGCGCTGCAGTCGCCGCCTGTCTGCCCGCAGCGGGCGTCAGCTACGACCGCGTCGGCGCCATCGTCACAAAAGAGACCTGCGCGAAGGAGTCGGGCTGTCACACCCCCGAGAACGCGCCAGACGCAGGCTGCTTCGTGGCCGACACCTGCGAGACGTTGCGCAACGCCGGCTGTCTGCAGCGCGCGGTGCAGCCGTGCAATGCGAGAGGCTCGACGCTCGTTCGGTACACCGGCGCGCCGCCCTACGGCTTCAAGTCGCATCAGGGCGTGCTGTTGCCGATTCACCTGCGCGCCATCGTCGAGTGGATCGACGGCGGAGCGAGCTGCGACGGCGGTGGGCCATGACGGGTCTCGCGCTCTCGCTGGTGCTCGCCTTCGGCAGCCCCGGAGACTTCGCCGCGCCCGCGACGCTCGGTGGTGGCAGCGGCGGCCGCTTCACCGGCTCGCCCAACGAGAAGTGGGACTGCAGCGTCTGCCACGTCACCCCGAGCCCCAGCACCTTCACGCTCACCGCCCAGGGCCGAGACCTCGTCGCGCAGGGCTACGTCCCGGGAGAAACGTACGACCTCGAGCTGCAGTCGGCCGCGCCCGGCAAACGAAACGCGTTCGCCCTCGAGTTCGTCACCCGCACGGGCGTTCGTGCGGGCACCGTCAGCAACGCGCTCCCCCTGATGGACGCGGCGCAGCGCGAGTACGAGTGCTCGGGCGTCGACCCGGTCGAGGTCTTCGAGGAGCGCGTCGCGCAGAGCTACGCCTGTGCGGTGTCGAAGTGGCGCCTGCGGTGGACGGCGCCTTCGGAAGACGTCGGCGGCGTCTCGCTCTTCGTGAGCGTCGTCGACGGTGACAGTGACTCCACCAACCACGGTGACGTCACCACCAACCGGCTGCTCGGCATTCCCTCTCCGTCGACGGTGGGACAACGCGCGGCGAGCTGCTCGGCGGTGCCGGGAAACCTGCTCGCGGTGTTGCTGGTGCTGCTCGCCGGGCCGTCGTTCGCGAAGAAGAAGAAGGTGGCTGCGCCGCCTGCGCCCGTCGAAGTGCCGGCCGAACCGAGTGCACCGCCGCCCGCTCCAGCGCTTGCGCCAGCCGTCGAGCCCGCGCCACCGACTCCGACTCCACCTCCTCCACCGATGGCCGCCGTCGCCGCACCTGCTCCGGAGACCGACGTTCCCGCGGCCCTCGAGCTCGAAGCACGCCTCGGGTTTGGCTACCGCTCGTTCTCGTTGTCGTCAGCGAGCTACGCGACGCCGTTTCGAGTCGGCTTCGCGTCATTCGGTGGTGCGGTGAGCCTGACTGCCTTCCCCATGCGGCTCCTGAGAACGTCGGTGCTCGAAGGCCTGCACGCGCAGGCCACCTACGCCGTCGGGTGGGCGCCGCAGAACCTCGGTCTGGGCAGCGCGCAGGTGCTGCCCTCCGACTTCGTGCTCGCGCTCGGGTACCGCTTTGGTGGTGCGGTAGTGCAGGTCGCGCCGCGCGCGACGTGGCGAATGCTCATCGGTGGCGTCGAACGCCACGCGCTCTTCGACGACGCCTTCTTCCAGAGCGTCGGAGGCGAGCTCGTCGCGTCGCTTCAGCTCGGTGCCGTGCGGCTCATGGTGGCGCCCCAGGCGGGCGCGGTGCTCGACGCTGGAGAGCAGGCGACGCGGGCGTACGGCCGCAACCTGGGCGGGTTGACCTTCGGGGGGCGTGCGGGCGCCAGCCTGGCGTTGTCGAAGTCGGTGACGCTCTCACTGGCGTACCAGTTGACCGTGACGCGCGCGTCGCTCGCCGGCCGGGGGACGCGAAACCTCGAGGCGCTCTCGTTCTCCGACACGATTCACGGCGCGACCCTCTCGGTGGGGCTGGAGCAGTGACGATGACCTTCACCTCGAAGAACAGGACTTCCATCATGCGTACGTCACTCGTGATTGCGGCGTTGGGTGCGTTGCAGGCGTGCTCGTCCATCGACAACCCCACGCTCTGCACCCCGGGGAACTGCGGGGGAGGCGCTGGGGGCGGTGCGTCGGCGACGGGTGGTGGCTCGAGCAGCGCAGGCGGTACGGCCTCGGCGGGCGGCGGGAGTGGAGGCGGCTCCGTGACGGCAGGGGGAGCCGCGACGGCGGGCGGCGCCAGTGGAGGAGGTCTCGCGACGGGTGGCGGCACCGCAAGCGCAGGTGGAGCGGCCACTGCGGGCGGAACCGCAGCGGCTGGAGGAGCCTCGTCAGCCGGCGGAGCGGCGTCGGCGGGTGGCACTGCCTCGGCCGGCGGGGCTGCGACGGGCGGAGGCTCGGCGTGCGCCGAGGCCTGGCAGTGCGGCGCGTGGCAGCCCTCGACCGCGGGCATGGCGACTCGCACCTGCATCGACACCAACTTCTGCGGCTCCACCGCCACCAAGCCGAGCGAGGGGCCCACGGCCCTGCCGCCACTCAATGACAACTATTTCCGCTGTAACGTGCAGCCGATTCTGGCGAAATCGTGTGCAATGATTGGCTGTCACGGCACCCTCGACACCTCGCGGCCCTTCCGGGTCTTCGCGCGCGGCCGGGAGCGAAACGCAGAGACCGTCACGGCCACCCATGCCTGCCCGCCCACCCAGGGGCAGTCGTTTCAGCTCTATCTGCCCACCGTCGCGGCCACGGCGAGCTGTGATGCTGCGACCCCGTTGTCGGCCAACGAGCGCCAGCTGAACTTCGACAACGCGCGCTGTTTTGCACTCGGCGTCGCCGCCGCGCAGAGCGAGCTGCTCCAGCAGCCCTTGCGCGGCAACGCCACCTTCACCCATCGCCAAATCAAGCCGTGGACGACGTCGAACGCCGACTACCAGGTCGTTCTCAACTGGTTGAATGGCATGACGCTGGCGACCTGCAACAGCGGCACGAACTGAGGAGCGACCATGAAGACCCGACTCACCGTGCTCAGCGCCGTCGTTCTCGCCACCACGGCCCTCGCCTGGAACCACGAATACGCGTGGCATGACGCCGCTGCGCCCACCGTCGCCGGAAAGCCCGGCGGTGGCAGCCTCTTCGGCACCGGAGGCCAGTCGGAGGGCGGCGTGCAGTGCGCCCACTGTCACACCCCGAAGGGCACCAACCCGGCCAACCCGCTCAAGGTGCTCGTCACCTTCAACCCCGCGCTCACCGGCGCTCCTGCGTGGACTGGCAGCGTCGACGGCTTCACGCAGCAGGCTGGCCGCTATGCGCCAGCGACCAACTACACGGTGAACGTGGCGCTGCTGAACGAGCACTTCACCTGGCCCGACGGCGGCCCGCAGGACAACAACTTCGCGGCGGTCTTCGAAGACGCCAGCGGCAACCGGGTCGGCACCCTCACCACCGACACCAGCATCACCACCTCGAACTGCCCCACGACGAGGCCAGTGCCCGGCCCCACGACGGGCACGACGCACATGTACAAGAATTGCGACCTCATCTTCAGCCGGTTTCCGGCGACAGGCCTGAGCGGGTGGTCGTTCACCTGGCGTTCACCGGCTGACGCCGGCGTGGTGACGATGTTCCTCGGTGCCGTCGACGGAAATGGAAACGACCGCACGCGCGGCCGTGACGGCGGGCCCGACGACGACGTGGTGATGGGGAAGGTCGTGCTGGCGCCGTGACGTGGCTGGTCGCGCTGGTGTTGGCGCAGGCGGGGGCCACCGATGGCGGCCTCGACCGCCGCACCCGCACGCTCATGCACACTGAGGTGACGCTCGCGCTGCCCCGCTCGGTCGAGGCCGGGGTTCGTGAAGCAGCGTTCTCCGAGGGTTTCGGCGTCTTCGAGCACATCGACGCAGAGCTGAACGAATGGCGGCCGGGCTCGGCGCTGGCTCGCATCAACGGCGCAGATGGTGGAACGCCGGTCGAGGCGAGCGCCGAGGTTTGTGAAGTCGTCTCCCTCGCGCTCGAAGGCGCGCGCCGAACGAACGGCTTGTTCGACCCGACGTGGGCCGCGCTGCGCGACGTGTGGCGGTTCGGCTCGGCCGAGAACGGCGTGGTGCCGACCGACGCCCAGGTGAAGGCCGTGTGTCCCCTCGTCGGGTGGAAGCGGGTGACGGTGACTCCACGAGGTGATGGTGGCTGCGCCATCACGCTCGCGCCGGGCACGACGCTTGGGCTCGGTGGCGTGGTGAAGGGGTGGGGCGTCGACCGGGTGGTGGCGGCGTTTCGTGCGCGCGGCTTGAAGGACTTCTTCGTGCAGGCCGGCGGCGACTTGTACGTGGGCGGGCTGCTCGAGGGGCGGCCGTGGCGCGTCGGCATTCGCGACCCGCGTGGCCCGAAGTCGTCGTCGTTCGCGCGCCTCGAGCTCACCGACGCGGCCTTCTCGACGAGCGGTGACTACGAGCACTTCTTCGTGCGTGACGGCGTGCGGTACCACCACCTCATCGACCCACGCACCTGTCGGCCTGCGCGCGCCTCGGTGAGCACCACCGTGCTGGCGAAGCGCGCCACCGACGCAGAGTTCCTCACCAAGGCCGGCTTCATTCTCGGCCCGAAGGACGGGCAGCCGCTCGCTCGCACGTTCGGTGCCGCGGCGGTGTGGGTGACGCCCGATGGCCGTGTGCACGCGACGAAGGGGCTCGAGACGAAGCTCGAGGTGTGGCCCCTCAGCGGCTTCGACGGCGGAGCGCCCTGATCAGGGGCAGTCGCCGCCGAGCTGCGCGACGACGTTCTTCGTCTGCACCCCGAACAGCACGTTTGCCGTGAAGCAGAGGTCGGCCGAGCAGCTGCCCTCGGCGACGAGCTTCAGCTTCGTCGGCTTGCAGGTGTTGATGAGCTTTCGAAACGGCTCGACCTGCGTGCGCTCCACCTCGTCGAGGCAGGCGTTGAGCGCGAGGAAGACCTGCGTGCCGTCGGCGACCTCGAGGCGGTTCGACGTGCACGAGGTGCGCAGCGACTGCTTCTCGAGACCGACCGTGCAGGTGGCTTCGACGGTGAGGCCGCTGAGCGTGACGGTGCCCCTCGGCATGCTGCACCCCGCGCCCGGCAGCACGTCGCCGTACTCGGCCACCAGCTCGAACGTGCCCGACCGAATGCAGCCCTGCGACAGGTCGATGCCGGCCTCCTTCAGGTCTTTGCCGAAGTCGATGACGCCAGCGCCGAAGGGTTCGCCGTTGCAGAGCTTCGTCGAGTCGATGCCGACGGGCGTGGTGGTGGCCAGCTTTCGGTCTTTCACCTCGATGGTGGTGGGACCGCAGCTCGCGAGGGCGAGAAGGAGCGGGAGAAGTCGACGCATCAGGTCAGCAAACCCGGAAATGCCGCGCGGCGCGAGGTGGAGCGTGAATATCGTGAGAGTCGTTTCGTCACGGGCCCACCCATGCGCCACCTCGTACTCGCCGTGTTCATCAGCGCTCCCGCCTTCGCCCAGGTCTTCTCGTGGGAAGACAAAGACGGGGTTCACTACACGAACGACGCCGCGTCGGTGCCGAAGGGCGCGAAGGTGAAGAAGCTCGAGACCGATGACCGGCCGTCGAGCGCGCAGCCGGCGCCGCAGGTCGAGGTCGCGGCGGCTCCAGCGCCTTCTGCCGCGCCCCCCTCGCCTGCGAACCCGAGCGTGGAACGTGAGTGGAGAGACCGCTTCATCGCGCTCAACCGCGCCATCGCGACGAAGAAGCAGGAGCTGAACGCGCTCGAGGTGAGCCTGCCGAACAAGGTCGACTGCGTGCCGCAGCAGCGGGCGGTACAGCCGGCACCGGGCACCGCTGCGCAGCCCTTCGCCGCCACCACGACCCGCTGCGTGCCCAACTCGATGTACGACCGCATCAAGCTGCAGATTGAACAGAAGCGCGTCGAGGTGAAAGACGCCGAGAACGACCTCGAGCAGCTCGACCGCCGCGCCTCCTTCGAGGGCGTGCCGCGGGAGTGGCGCCGCGGCTGGTGACCCGAGTCGTCGTGACGGAGTCGTCGTGGCGGAGTCGAACTGGGGAAACGTGAGACGAAGCCCCGAGCGAGGCAGAGGAGCGGTGGCTCCTGAATGACGGCTTGAACTGAGCCACGGCGACGTTGCCTCGCGACGGCGGAGTCGAACTGGGGAAGTCGACATCGTGCGCTGACTGCGGTTTACGCGCGTGCATGGCCATTCGACTCGTCGTCACCGACATGGACAACACGCTGTACTCGTGGATCGACTACGTCGTTCCTGCGGTGGAGGCGATGGTCGATGCGGTGGTGCGTGCGACGAGCCTGCCCCGCCTGCGGGTCGTGCAGTCGCTCAAGGCCGTGTACACGAAGTACGAGTCGAACGAGTACCCGTTCGCGCTGCAGGAGTCGTCGCTCTTCCAGGAGTTTCCCGACTTCGGCAGCTTCGACAAACTGGTCATCGAGCCCGCGCGCGCGGCGTTCTCGGAGGCGCGGCGGAAGTACTTGAAGCCGTACAAGGGTGTCACCGAGACGCTGACGACGCTGAAGGAGCGCCGCATTCCCGTGGTGGCGTTGACCGACGCGCCGAAGAACCCGGCGGAGCAGCGCGCCAAGCGGCTGGGTTTCGATGTGCTGCTGACGTCGATGTACACGATGCCGGGCTTCACGTTTCCCGCCGGGCCCGATGGCTCGGCGCTGGTGGCTCCCGACATTCTGCAGAAGCAGGAGAAGGGCGCGTACAAACCGGCGTGCCCCGTCGTCGAGCTGCCGCGTGAGTATGAGAAGCCGAACGCCGCAGGCTTGAAGAAGATTCTGTCGACCTACGGCATGCGGCCCGACGAGGTGCTGGTGGTGGGCGACTCGGTGAAGAAAGACATCGCCATCGCGAAGGAACTCGGCTGCCACGACGCGTGGGCCGAGTATGGAACCTACGTGCCGACCGAGTACCGCGAGCGGCTCGACATCGTGTCGTCGAACGCGATTACGCGACGGCACGCGGCGTCGGTGTTCGAGCAGGGCGCGCAGGCGGTGACGCCCACCCGCAGCTTGTCGAACTACGCGCAGGTGCTCGACATCGTCGACGCGCTGTCACGCTGAGCTGCGCGACATGCTGAACCGCCGCTGGCTCGGCATCGCGGTGTTCCTCGTCGCGGCAGGTGTCGCGGCCATCGTGTTGTTCGAGTCGACGACGCCGAAGCCCGAGCTGCCACGACTCCGGGTTCCTGATGCGGGCGTCGTCGCCATCGTTCCTCCGCGGTCGAGCTTCATGACGGCGGGCGCTCCGTTTCCCACGGCCGTCGTCACGCCCACGCTCGGCCAGGCGTGTGTCACGGGAACCGTCGTCGACGCGTCGACCGGCCTCGCCGTCGCCAACGCTGTCGTCACGCTCCAGACGTTCGCGGGTCAACGGCAGGCGACGACGGATGACTTCGGGACGTTCGAGTTTCGAAAGTTGACCGAGGGCACCGTGCGCGTCGTCGCGCTCGAGGCCGAGGGCTACCTCGAGCACGCGCCCAACACCGAGCTGCACCTCGTCGATGGCGTCTGTGTCTCCACCCTCACGCTCTCGCTCGTGCCCCGCGTCGAGTACCTCGGAGAAGTGGTCGGCCCCGACGACGGGCCCATCGCCGGCGCGCACGTCGTGCTCGCCACCGAGCGCGAGCCTGCGGGAGCGCCGCTCGTCACCGACGCTCACGGCCAGTTCCGCTTCTTCGCGCCCGAAGACGCCATCGTCACCGC
>JAACJQ010000043.1 GCA_016879935.1 Archangiaceae bacterium
GGTGCCGCGGCTGGCGCGGGAGACGACGCCTGAATCAGACGGCCGCGCCATCGAGCTCGAGACCAACGCGCCGAACGTTCGCGTCGCGCCGAGCGGCGTTCGCTGGCACTTCGCCAATCGCACCGCGCTGGGCGTTCGTCTCGGTCGATCGATTGCTGCTGATCAGCCCTGGCAGTTCGCGACCATGCCCGAGCGCGACGTCGACCTGCTTCCCGCCATCGCGGAGCACGATGGAAAGGTCTGGGCCTTCACGCAGCCCTTCACTGGCACGGGGCTGAAGGTGCTCGTCTCGATGGACTCCGGCGCCACCTTCACCGTGAGCCGCACGCTGACGACGCAGAACCGGGTGAAGGCGCTCGTCGTGCGCGGCGGGCTGGTCTTCGCGTTGTGTCTGCCGACGAGCGGCGGTCAAGGCGAGCTGCTGCGCATCGACCTCTCGAACTCCACGGCGGCTCCAACCGACCTTGCGACCGCGCTGCTGCCGCTTCGCCTGCCCGACGGCGTTCACGTGCACGACGCAGGTGACGGTGTGGCGGTGTTGCTGCGCACGGCCGCGCGTTCGTGGCGAATCGTGCGGTGGAGCGACGCCGGCAGCCTCGTCGAGAACGCGACCTTCCAGCATGGCGCGGGCACCGCGCCCGACGACCTCGACGACACGAAGGTGCTGATTGAAGCCGGCGGCGTGGTGACGGGCCTCGCGGCGAGCGGGCGCCCCGAGATTCGACGGCGCGACCCCGGCAGCGCGACGTTTCGGCTGGTCGGCACGCTCGGTGATGACGCGTTCGGCAGCTCGTCGGCTCCGCTCCGCCCCGCGCCGGGAAAGCTGCTCATTCCACTCACCGTGCGCACGCTGCGCGACTGCTGGCAGCTCGCCCTTCGAATCAGCGATGACGACGGCGCCACCTGGCGAACTGGCCCGGGCGTGCGCAGCGGTGGTGGCTGCGCGCAGTCCATCACGCACGCCAGCGTTCAGAGCGGCATGCTCACGTTGCAGGTCGGCGACAACGAGTCGTTCCGTGGCTTCCAGGAGGCCGACGCCGTCTCTGCCGCGCCGCGCCAGCGCCAGCTGCTCCAGCGGGTCGCGGTGCCGTGAAGGTGACGTGACTGTTGCGGGAGTTCACGCGGCTGCCATGGTCGCGCCGCCATGAAACTCCGAGCTGCCGTCTTCGTCGCCGCGGCGTCGTTCGCCGCCTGTGAATGGGTCGCCGACCCGATGAGCTACACCCGGGAAGAAGTGCCGCGCTTCAAAGCGAAGACCGAGCATCCCGCGCCCTTGCAGAACCCCACCTCGCTCAAGGTGATGGCGTGGAACGTGAAGTACGGCGCCTGCCGCGTCGACTTCTGGTTCGACTTCTGGGGCGACCGCGTGCAGCTCTCGTCGACCGAGGTGAACGACTGCCTCTCGAAGATCGCCGCGCTCATTCGGGAATACGACCCCGACGTGCTCATCACCGAGGAGATCGAGGTGGGCTCCAAGCGCAGCGCCTACGTCGACATGGTGCAGTACCTGCTCGAGAACACGAACCTCAAGTACGGCACCTTCGCCGCCACGTGGGACTCGCGCTACGTGCCCAGCGAGGGCGTCGGCCGCATCAACCTCGGCAACGCGATTCACAGCCGCTACCCCATCGTGAAGGCCGAGCGCATTCGCCAGAAGGACCGCACCGACCAGGACCCGCTGACCGCGACCTTCTACCTGAAGCGCGGCATCGCGCGCGCCGAGCTCGACCTCGGCAGCGGCCGCACCGTCGCCATCTACGGCGTGCACACCGAGGCCTACGACCAGGACGGCACCAAGCAGGTGCAGATCAAACAGCTCTACGACCTCGCGAAGACCGAGACGATGCCGTTCATGATGGGCGGCGACTTCAACGAGCTGCCGCCGGTCTGTGACGAGCGCGCCGACGCGGGAACGCCCGAGTCGTGCGAGGGCAAGCTGCGGCTCACCGAGTTCCTCGACGAGCGCGCGTCGTCGAAGGGCACCTCGTTCGCGCAGCCGCCGTACACGCCGAGCGTGATGAAGCCGTTCTACGACGACTTCACGCCGTACATTCCGCTCTCCCGTTACGGCGTCGGAGAGGCGAACCAGCGCCGCTACTTCACGCACTCGGTGCTCGGCCCCGACGGCAAGAACGACGAAGGCGTCAGCGGCACGTGGAACCGCACGCTCGACTATCTGTTCATTCGCAAGACCGACACCTGGCGAGACACGGACGTCATTCAGGAGGCGGGCCGCATGGGCATCACGCAAGACGCGATTCGGCTCTCTGACCATGCACCCGTCGTCGGCACGTGGGAGCTCCGATGAAGACCGCGCTCCTCGTCTCGCTCGTCTCGTCGCTGGCCCTCGCCGCACCACGCCCGGCGCGTGACACCGCCGACGTCGGCAAACAGGGCGATTACAGCGTCGGCATCTTCAACCCGCTGCGCATCGCGATTCTCGATGGCGTCGAGCTCGAGGCGAACCCGCTCGTGTTCTTCGTCGCGCCGAACGTGAACGCGCGCTTCCGCGTCATCGGAGGCCCGCTGCGCCTCACCGCCGAGGCCGGTCTGTCGCTGCCCACCTTCGGCATGCGGCTGATGAAGGGCTTCTTCTTTCCCACGTGGGCGACGAGCAAGAACGACATCGGGTGGATGCTGATTCCCCGCGTGGGCGTGCTGCTCTCGGGCACCGTGCTCGACAACGACGTGTGGACGGTGCGCACCGACGCTGCCTTCCGCGTGCCGCTCGGCCCCAACAGCGCGACGCAGCTCAACTCGTTCGTCGCGCCGCTCGACATTCTGCTGGCGGCGCCGCTCACCGGTGTCTGCGCGCGCGCGGGTGGCGCGTACGACCACGCCTTCGGAGACACCTTTCGCCTTCGCGGTGAAGCCAACCTCTTCATCACCGGCGGCCAGGGAAACCTGAACGTCGACGGCGCGTCGGTCGGACCCATCGCTCCCCTCTCTGAGCTCATCGTCACGGCGCACGTCGGCCTCGACATCGCCGTCTTCAAGCAGAGCCGCATCACGGTGGGCGTGCTGTGGGCGAACTACGACCAGGGCCAGACGACGACGGTGAAGGGGGCCGACGGCTTCAGCGAGCGTGTGCGGGTGCGCAGCAACAACTTCCTGCCGACGCTCGACTACATCTGGGCCGGGTTCTGAGGTGACGCGGCCGTTCCTCTTTCTCGGGCACGGCGAAGGCAGCGGCACCTGCTCGTCGCGCTCGAAGACCCGGCTGGCGACGTGACGCCGGTGCTGGGTGCGCTCGAGAACTGGGCGCAGGGCCGCGAAGAGCTGTTGATGCACGAGGGCGCCGTCGTCGCGGTGTCGGCGGTGTTGAAGCGCGCGCCGAAGCTGCACGACGTCCTCGTCAGCGCGCTCGAGGGCCTGCCCATCGGCCTCGTCGTGCGGACCAACAAGGTGAAGCCGAGCGCGTGGCACACCGAATCGGTCGCGAGCATCGAGCGGCTGCTCTCGCTGCTCGAGTGGCACGTGAAGGCGCGCGAAGGCAGCGACTACGAGTTCCTGCCCATCGACCTCTCGGGCGAGCCGTCGGTGCATCAGGCGGTGTGGAGCTCGATTCACGCGCACTCGCACCTCGGCGCGCTGCTTCAGGCAGCCATCTCGTCCGTCTCCGAGTCGCTCGAAGGCGAAGCGCTCGACATCTTCAACGACCAGCTGCTCGGCCGGCTTCCGAGCTGGGCTGGGCTCGACTTCGGCGTCGACCTCGTCGTGCAGCAACTCCTCGCGCGCGCGCGCAGCGTGTCGCCGACGAGCATCGAGATGCCGGGCCATTTCCTCGATGCGTTCGACGAGATGGTGCGCGCGCATCACGCGAACGAGCAGGGGCACGATGACGACGAGCAGCTCGAGCCAGGAGATGTCGACTGGACGAGCGTCGACGCGATTCGGGAACGGCTCCGAGCCGAGACCGTGGACTGGGCGGCGCTGCAGCAGGCGCTGCGCGACACCAACCGCGAGCACGTCGAGACGCTGCTCGCGCTAACGCACGAAGAACGCGTCGCGATGGCGCAGCACGGCCAACTGGGGCTGCTGCAGATGAACGCGGCCACGACGCTGATGACCTCGGGAGAGTTCGCCAAAGCCCTCGTGCTCTTCGACTCGGGCCTCGAGGGCAAGGTGCACGCGATGAGCGCCGCCAACCCGCTCTTCGCCGTGCAGAACGACAACAACCACCTCGGGGTGGTGCCCGAACGTTCCCGCCGCTACCTCGACCGGTGCCTGCCGTTCGGCCCGGAGAACCCGACGGTGTTCCTCAACGGCGCGTGCGTGGCCGTCGAGCTCGGCGAGTACGACGAGGCGATGGCGCTCCTCGAAAAGGCGAAGGCGCACGGCGTCGCGGTGAAGCCGTTCAAGAACGAAGCCCTCTTCATTCCCCTGCGCGACCGGCGCGACTTCAAGGTGTTGATGACATGAACGACGAGCTCATCGAGGCGGCGCTGGCGAGGCAGGAGTGCGTGTTGCTCCGCGACGGCGTGCGACGCGTGCTGCTGCTCGACGGCAGCTCGGTCATCACCGAAGGCGACGGCGCCGGGCGGGAGAAACACCTGAACTCGAACGCGGCGAAGGAGGGGTTTCGCGCGGCCATCGTGGCGGCTCTCGAAGCGGGGTTCACGCCGGCGCCACGCGACGCGCCGACGAAGTCGACCTTCGTTCAGCCGCAGCGTGCTCCAGAGGCGCCGACGTTCGTGCCGCCAGCACCTTCAGCGCAGCCCCTCCCGCAACGCCGCCCCACCTCCGAGTGGCCAGACACGTGGACGCTTCACGAGAATGCCGTGCAGGTTCGCATCGACCCGTTCGATGGTGCCGAGTGGGAGCCGCTCCACCAGCGCCAGCCGCCGGGCGTCGACTTCATCGACATCGAAGGAGAGACGCCCGAAGAGGCGGTCGAGCTGGTGCTCGAAGGGCGCTTGCCGACGTGGGCGCGCGGGCTCGGGTTGCTCTCGTTCGACGTGGTCGAAGACTACTGCGCCGCCGAGCTCGACCCGACGCGGCTGTGGAGCGGGTTGGGCTCGTTGACCGCGCTCGACCTCCGCTCCGGTAGCCGCGTGGTGATTCCGTCTTCACTCCCGTCGCTGCAGCGGCTGGGCGTCTTCACCTCGGAGGCGACGATGGCGCTGGTGCAGCAGCTGACGACCTCGACGTGGAGTTCGCTCACCGAGCTCGAGCTGTTCCTCGACGCGAGCGAGCTGCTCGACGGCACCACCGTCGCCCGCGCGCTGACGAAGGAGCGCTTCCCTGCTCTGCGTCACCTCGCGCTTCGGGGGGCGCGTTTCGACGACGACACGCTCGAGGCGCTGAAGCCGCTGGGGCTGGCGAGCCTGGTGTTGTCCCATGGTGAGTCCGACGACCGCGCCGTGGGAGCGAAGACGCCCTTCCGCGAGCCCGACGGCATCGAGGTCTTGAGCGAGGGCCGCTTCTACCCAATGCGCTCGTCGCGCTTCAGCTGACCTTTGCGTGCGCCGAGGTGACATGGTCACCGTGTGCCCATCGAAACGTCGGAGCTGAAGACGCGCTCAGGTCACCTGGTGCTGCGCGTCGTGTTCTCGGGTGACGTCACGGTGGCGCAGGCGAAGGCGTACCACTCATCGGTGTTGCCCGGAGCGCAGTACGGCCTGCACGGGCACCTCGCGCTCGGCAACGTGACGGGCCTGTCGTCAGAGGTGAAGAAGGTGCTCGGCTCGGCGCAGGCTGACCCGAAGAACCCGGTGCCGGTCGCCATCGTCATGGAGTCGCCGATGCTGCGCATGATGGCGAGCCTCATCACCCGCGCCGGCGGCAACGACAACTCGCAGTTCTTCAAGGACGAGGGCGCAGCGCTCGAGTGGCTCGACGGCGCGCTGAAGACGTTCCACGAGAAGCGTGAGGCTGCGTCGCCAGGGCTCCGATGACGGGGCACGGCGCGTCGGGGTCGATGCACGGCCGTGCAAGCAGGGTGACGAGCCCGCGGCGCACGCGCTTCAAGTCGTCGATGCGGGCGTCGATGTCGGCGAGCTTGACCGCCGCGACCTGATTGAGCTGCGCGCGCCGCACCACCTGCCCGCTCGAGAAGCGGAGCAGCGCCGCGACGTCGCCGAGCGTGAAGCCGAGCGCCTGCGCGCGTTGGATGAAGCGCACGCGGTCGACGTCGGCTGCGTCATAGAGCCGGTAGTTGCCGCTCGTACGCGTCGAGGGCAGCACGAGCTGGCGGCGTTCGTAGAAGCGCACCGTCGAGATGGGCACACCGGCGGCTCTCGCGAGCTGACCAATCGTCATGCCTGCTGCACCGGTCGCCACACGCGGGGAAGTACCACGGCGCCCTGCACCAGTCCCCACGCCACCTCGAGCACGAGGAAGGGAAGGAGGACGAGCGACGCGCCGTGGAGGAGCGCGAAGAGCATCCACGTCGAGAAGAGCACGCGGCCTGCGGTGTCGGCGGCGCCGAGCTCGGCCGTGGGACGGAGCAGCCGCAAGACGCTCCAGACGGTGACGATGCTGCCCATGAGGTTCGCGAAGAGCAGCGCCGTCGGGGAGTCGAGCGAGGGCGCCACACCGGAGAGCCCGAGCTGCAGGTGGAGCGCTCCGAGTTGGCCCGAGAGCCAGGTTGCGGTCCACGGCGTGGCGAACGGCCAGGTCACGAGCAGGTCGTAGAGGGCAGAGAAGAAGACGACACGGCGAATGGTGGAATCGGTCATTCGCCAAACGTGCACCCTGCACCATGGTGCAGGGTCAAGCCGGTCAGCTACGGACAGGTGTACGGCACGAGCGAGGCTGCGCGGTCGTTCGTGTTTCGCGGGTCGTGCCGAATGAGGGGCCAGTCTGCGTTCGCGTCTACCCCTCGCGAGTCGACGATGAGAGCGTACAGGCTCGGTGTCGTATCGCCCCCCTCGCCAATCAAGGTTCCAGCGCCCGGTCGCCTGCAGTCGAGAGCAAATCCGTGGACTGGCGAGGCCGACGAAGGAGCTGACCAGAGAACCGCGAGCGTAGCGAAATCGCGCACCTGGAGTGCAGTCTTGTCGCTCGCGACATCTCTCGACGCCGTATAGAGAAGCCCGCCCTCTCCGAGCGCCAGCGGCAGTTGGAGGTTTTCCGAGTCATCGGAGCTGCAAAATGGAGCGGCGCCAAGCACTCCGGTACAGACGCGCGCTCGTGTCTGGCCGTTCCCGATGTCGTCCTCACGAAGCATGACGAGTTCTGGTCCCTTGCTCAGAAATACTACCATCGGGCCATTGCTATTTGGTGCAATCGTAACATTCGATGGATACGTCAACCGGAAGGCCTGATAGCCATTCGCGGACATGCCAGAACCAATCAGCGCGCCACTTGAGTCAATCAACAGGCTGGTGATTGTCAAAATGCCACCGGCTGATCCCGGAAATCCAAGCGGGGACTGGACCGGAGAGTTGAAGTTGTATGCGCTCTCGAAACCGAAAACCCTGTTTGAGTCGCGATCTGGAACGAACAGGTTTCGGCCATTTGCGACAAGCGGACCGAGAAGATTCGCAGTCGGCGATGCGCTGGACACGACCACGCCGCCATCATCTTCGCCAGCACCAATGACGGCACGCCAACCGAGCACCGGCCGATTGGTGGCTGGGTCAAGCCAGGAAAGAAAGGCGGTCTCGACGTTGCGGCCCACGCTTGATGTGACGACTGGCAGGTTGGCCTCGGGGCGCGGTGCCGGCTGCAGCCAGGTAGCCGAGGGAGTGCTCCCGTTCCTCAAGCCAAACGCAATGCCACTGACCTGTGAGCACGTCGCATCACACTCCGTGAGATACACCATCGGCCCGTTCGGGCTACCAAGCGCGCCGATGATGGGAGGAAACATTACTCCAGGTACCGTTCTGCGGAAGAGAGGCTCACCGTCAGGCGAATATGCGTTTAGAGTGCCGCTGTTGCCGAAACGCGTTGCTGCATAGATGAATCCCGACTGATCGATCCCCACCGCACTCGAAAGATTCGCATCCCTCAAATTGGGAATCACGAGACGCCAACGCCATCGAGTGACCCTCACTTGACCGCCATCCACGGAGGCCAGGTTCCCCGCTGTGTCGGCGGCTGAAACCGCGACAGGCATGCCGCCGCGATAGGCTCGCCAGGTTGGTCGCCAGAGTTCGACACTCGCAACGCGACAGAACCCGCCGTCCGAGGAGCAGACTCCTGCGTCGCCCAGTGGCACCTCGAATGAGGAAACCTGAAGACGAATCGTTGATGGGTCGATGTCATTGGCTTCCGAAGCGATCGTGATTGGTACGGTCTCGTCCCGTCGCCACGCCGTGACTCCCGCGTCAGCATCGGCTGGGTCGCGCTGGTCGAGACCACCATCGAGATCGACGAGACGAACGGGGGCTGCTGGCCACGAAACGACGAACGTCGGAGCCGTGAGGTCGATGACAGTGGTTGCGACCGCAGACAGACCCGCATCGAGCCAACGCGCGGTCATTTCGTAGCGCGTCTCGCGGGCTGCGCTGATGGGGTCACTGAGAAAGCCTCCATCATCGATAAGCCTCATCGACACTTCAGAGAGGCCACCATCGGCGTCGCGCAGCTCGAGGCGGAGAGCGGAGGGCGGGTTCGGCAGGGCACCGCCGGAGAGATTGAGGTGGGCGCTCGCGGTGAAATCCGATCGGGTGCGGGCCGGTGTCACCAACGTCAAGCTCGAGTAGCGCGCAACGCACGAACCGCTGAAGCAGTACTCCCAGTATGAGCACGCCGTTGGACAAAGTGGGCCAGCCCCACCACTCGAGCCACCTGCAGATCCACCACTCGAGCCGCCCGCAGTTCCGCCACTCGACCCACCTCCGGCTGCGCCAGCCATTCCACCAGCATCGATGTCACCAACAGGTCGACAACGCCTATCGATGCACGCTGTGCCGTTGGGGCACGGCGGCAGATCAGGTTCGTCGCAGCGGTCCCCCACCACCGACACGCAATTCGTGGCGAGCGCCAACAAAGCGCTCAGAGCCACGGGCGCGACAATTCTTGGGTGCTTGTTTCTCAACATGAATCCCCCCGCTCTCACGACCTGACCAGTCGACATGCCCGGTACAGGAATTACCACGGCGCTGCGCACTGTGGAGGCGTGCGATGCCCATCACGTGCGAAGACGCCGAACTCGGCTGGCGCACGTGCCCGGGCTGCCTAGCTTTGCACTACGGTTCATGCGGTCTGGAGCAAATGGGCTCGCGCTGCGTCGACACGAGTCCACAACGGTGGTCCCAGTTCTGTTCGGCTCGATACAGCCGCGCAAGGCGCGACCGCCGTCAGCTCACATCGATACCGCGAGGTTGGTCGAGATTCCCGCTGTACCCGACGATGCGGTCGACTGCCCGTTACTGCCGCCCGGCCCACCGAGCGCAGGCGTCGCGGGAACACACGTGCCACCCGACAGCGTCGGCGCTGCGCCCTTGTAGAAGACACACACGCTGGGACCACCTGGTCCACCAGACCCGCCGCCACCCTGGCCACCTGCCCCGCCCGCCGAACCTCCAGCTCCGTTGCCTGCGCGACGGTCGTTGCAGCCGCCGCTGTAGGTCTGCCCAGCGCCGCCGGTGCTCGGCAGACCACCATCCCCTCCAGGGCCTCCGTTGCCACCGGCCCCGCCCGGACCTCCGGCTCCCGGTGCCACGTTGCTGTTGAGGACGGAGACGACTGAGGTGACCGAGACGACGCCGAAGCTGCCGCCGCCGCCACGTCCACCGATGCCGCCCGTCCCACCGCAGCCACCACCACCACCACCGCCACCACCACCGCTCGTCAAGCTACTGCAGCCAAGACAA
>JAACJQ010000306.1 GCA_016879935.1 Archangiaceae bacterium
CGGCGTGGAGCGACTGCACCTCGTCGGTCACGACTGGGGCGCAGAGGCCGTGAACGCGGCGGTCGGGCTCGCTCCCGAGAAGTTCCTTTCGCTCACCGCCATCGGCATTCCGCACCGCGCGGCCATCTCGCCCTCACCGTCGCTCGCGTGGGCGCTCCGTCACGTCGTCACGCTGTCGCTGCCGGGCGCCGAGGCACGCTTCGAGCGAGACGACTTCGCGATGATGGAGGTGCTCATCAAGCGCTGGTCTCCGACGTGGCAGTACGGCGCTGACGACCTCGCTCCGGTGAAGGCCTGCTTCCGCGAGCCGGGCGTGCTGCACGCGGCGCTCGGCTACTACCGCGCAGCGACGGTGTTCACGCCATCGTTCATGAAGCAGCCGGTCGCGGTGAAGACGCTCAACGTCGCAGGCGCCGATGACCCGGGCGTTCGTCCCTCCATCTTCGAGGGCACGAGCCGTCACTACACGAAGGGCTTCGAGCTGCTCACCGTACCGGGTGGACACTTCTGTCACCGCGAGAGCCCCGCGCCCGTCATCAGCGCGCTGCGACGGCACCTCGGCCTGCCTGACTGACCTTCGCGAAGTCGAAGAAGACGCGCGCGAGCGACGACGGCAGGTGCGCGACCTTGAGCGTCACGAGCGGGTGCGCCGGCGCCCAGACGAGAAAGAGCTCTTCGAGGAACTCGTCACCCAGCTCGGCGACGCCGGTGAAGTCGAGCGTCACTTCTCCCGGCTGCACGTCGAGCATCAACAGGCGCGCCGAGAGCCGGTACCGCGAGCCTGCCGACGCGACCTCGACCCGCTGTCGAAGCGGCACCACCGGCGAGTACCGAACCGCCCGTGCTCGTCCCCTCGCGACGAGTTTCCCTTCGGCCACCAGCTGCTTGAGGTGCTTGTGCACGGCCTGCCGCGAGACGCCGGTGAGCGCCGACACCTCTCTGCTGCCGAACGGAGCGCCTGCTCCCATCAACTTCACGAGCGTCTGGTTGACGATTCCCGACATGCCACTGAACGCTACGCGGCTGACGGCAACCCTCCAGTTTTCGGCCGTGTTGCCCGTTCGATTCCGACCTCGCGTCGCGCTGAAAGTGACTGCTCAGTCGAGCGTGAGCGCTCTGTTCGCCTCTTCGCTGACGGCTTCATCTGAACGGTTGACGATTCGCGGTTGACGATTCGGCCGCGTGGTTGACGACTTCAGCGCGCCGCGAAGCTCAGGCCATCGCCGTCGAAGCCGAGGAAGCGCGCGTCTGGCGTCATCGCGAAGCGGTACTCGTAGCTGGGCGCGAACATGCTGCGCAGGTCGTCGAGCTCGACGTGCACGCGCTGGCAGGGAATGCGGTTGCAGCGGTCTTCGCCCTGCCCCACCGCGACGAGGGGATAGATGGTGCCGTCGGCCTTCTCGACGTCGATGACCGACACGCGCAGCTTCTTGCCGTCGCGCCACGGAATGCCGGCGAGCCGAACGTCGAGCGTGTCTCCGTCCCACAGGCCCTTCTTCGTGATGGTGACGGAGCGCTTCGTGCCGTTCGCCTCGACCCGCTCCACCACCGCGCCGTCGGAGGAGTACGTCACACGCGTCACTGCACCCGCCGCATGGCGAACCGTGTGCAGCGGAGTGCCGTCGGGCTTCGCGACATGGTCGACGCTCCACCGCGGGTGTTTGCCGGTGATGTGCACCTCACCCTCCACGCGCGTCACCGTCCACGTGAGGGTCTGGCCCGCGTCGGTGGCCAGCGTGGTGGAGCCGTTCCACGGAAACGCCTCGGCGCTCCACGCGAGCGAGGCGAGACAGCAGGTCATGCACAGGAGCCATCGAGTCATGCCTGGCTCGACTGCAAACCGTGAGCGCGGCGCTGCTCAGAGGGAAGGCCTGCCGCCGTGCGTGCAACGAGATGCACAGCCTGTGCAATTCCTCGCGCGCAGGAGCCAGGGAACACTACGAAGCGACGGCGTGCATCCCGTGCTCTTCCGCGTCGGTGAGGTGGCCGTCTACTCGTACGGCGTGATGATGGTGGTCGCGCTCGGTGCGGGCTTCGTGGCGTTGCTGCTCGCGGCGCTCCGACTCCGGTACTCGTTGCCTGGCGTCGCGTTGGTCGGGTGCCTGCTGCCTGGCACGATGTTGCTCGGCGCGAAGGCTGGCTGGTGGCTCGAGCACCTCGACGAGCTGCAACGCCTGGGGTGGCTCGGAGGCGGCATGGCGCTGGCGCCTGCGCTCGTTCTGTCGCTGGCCACGGCGGGGCTGGTGGGCCTGCTCTTCAAGGAGCAGCTCGGCGCGACCCTCGACGTGGTCGTCATCGGGTTGTCGATGAGCGTTGGCGTCGGGCGGCTGGGCTGCTTCCTCTCGGGCTGCTGCGTGGGCAAGCCCACCTCGATGCCGTGGGGCCTCGTGTTCCCCACGGGTGAGCGCATTCCCGAGACGCTGCGGGGTGTGCCGTTGCACCCGACCCAGCTCTATGCGGTCGCGCTGTTCACGCTGCTCGCCATCGCGTTGTTGTGGAGAGGCCCACAGCGCTGGTTCCCGGGGGAGCTGACCCTGGTGGCGGTTGCGGTGTTCGGGCTGGTGTCGGTGGCGGAGCCCTTCGTGCGACTCGACGAACCGCACGTGCCCTTCAAGGTCGTCGCGTGGCTTCTCGTCGTGCTCGCCGCCATCGCAGCGACGGTGCTGCTGGGCCGTCGTGCGGCGCCAGCAGCCACTGCCTGACGCGTCACTTCGTCGCGGGCGGCGCGGCGGGGCGAATCACGAGCTCGGTCTCGATGGAGATCTTCACCTCGTCACCGACGACCTTCACGGCTTCGGCGGGCGCCTGCCACTTCAGGTTCCAGTCCTGACGAATGATGACGGCGGTCGCGGTGACGGCGCGGGTCGGGTTGCCGCTGAACGGGTTCGCCACCTCGGGAGAGATTTCGGCGTCGAGCGTCACGGGCTTCGTCACGCCGTGCATGGTGAGGTCTCCGGTAATCTTCAGCTTCGTCTTCGAGACCTTCTGCACCTTCGTCGACTTGAACATCAGCGTGGGGAACTTCTCGACGTCGAAGAAGTCGGGCGAGCGCAGGTGCTCGTCGCGCTTGGCCCACTTGGTGTCGATGGCCTTGAGGTCGATGCTGGCCTCGATGGTGCTCTTCGATGGGTCGGCGTCGTCGAGCATGACCTTGCCCGTCACCTGGCCGAGGGTGCCGGTGACGTTGCTGACGCCGAGGTGGCGAACGCTGAAGTTCGCGGCGGCGTGCGAGGAGTCGATTTCGTACGTGCCACCGAAGGCGACGGTGGCGAGGGCGACGACGGCGGCGCTGAAGAGGCGGAGCATCGGGGTGGTTTTCCTGGGGTCAAAGGGCGTCGGAAGTGACGCGCGCCGCGGGTACGCCGGTCGGCCCAAACTGGTTGCACGTAACCGCGACGGCCCCAGCAGCGTAGGGGTCAGCGGGCCGAAATCGAGGCCAGCCTCAGCACCCGGTAGGCACGATGCGCGCGCACCTTGAGCGTCGACGAAGGAGCCCCGCAGTCATGGGCCAACTCGGCGAACGTGGAGCCCTCGACGTGATGGCGGCGCAGCAGCTCGAGCGTCACCGGCTCGAGGCGCTTCAGGAGCCGGGTGAGGTCGGTTCGGTGCTCCACGGGCACGAGGTCGGTCGCGGGTTCGGCCGAGGTCGTCTTCACCGCGTACGCACGCCGGCGTCTCGCGCTGCGCAGCGAATCGAAGGCGACGTTCCGGGCGATGCCGAAAATCCACGCGCGCACGGGCTCCTCACGCCGGTACTGGTGGGCGCGGGTGACGACCTGAAACAGCGTGTGCTGCGCCAGCTCTTCACCGTCGAGGCCGTAGCGCTCGAAGAAGCGGCGCAGGCGCGGCCTGACCCGCCCGTCGAGCGCGCCGAACGCACAGCGGTCGCCATCGAGGAACTGCGTCATCAGCACTTCGTCGTCCATCGAGGGCAAGACCAAACGCCGATTGCGGGTGCGACGGGCGCGCGGGCTGTTGCCTTTTTCGCGCTGGGGTCTGCCGTTTCTTGCATGGGGCCACCGGCGCCTGCCGGGCATGAGGAGCGACCATGAAGTCGTCGATGGAGCGGCACCGCCGTGTCTGGCAGGTGTGGAACTGGTTGCCCGCGTTCCGGGCGGCGGCGGAGTTCCAGAGCCTGCAACGCGCGGCGCTCGCGGTGAGCCTGAGCCCCTCGGCGTTGTCGCGCGCCATCAACCTGCTCGAGCGCTCGCTGAACGAGAAGCTGTTCAACCGCAGCCCGACGGGCCTGACGCTGACCGCGCGTGGGCATCTGTTGCTCGTCGCCACGCGTGACGCGGTGAGGCTGGTGCACGAAGCGTTGCCTGATTCGGCGGCGCCGAGGCGCTTGCGGGTGGGTGCGGCGGGCCCGGTGTTGCCGCTCCTCGTGGCCGAAGGCGTGGCGCGCGCGGTGCCCGACTGGTCGGTGACGGTCGCGATGACGGGCGACGAGAGGTTGATCGAGCAGCTGCGGTGCGGCGACCTCGACTTCGCGCTGAGCCATCAGCCGCACGCGGTGCAGGGCATCGAGTCGAGGCAGCTGCCGTCGCTCGAGCTCGTGCTCGCAGGTATGGCGACGCACGGCCGGCACCGAATCATCGCGATGTCGGAGCCCGGCTTCGACGACCCCGCGGCCGAGCTGAGCGCCTCGACGTGGGCGGAAGCGGAGCGGCTCTCACGCGCGACGTCGCTCCCAGTCATCGCGCCGTGGTGTCTGCTGCCGAGTGGAACGGTGGTGCGCCCGCTGGGAAGGAGTCAGCCCGTCTTCGCCTCGTGGCGTACGGGGCTCTATGCCGGGCAGAGCGAGCCGTACGAGCGCGTCGTCTAGTCGGTGAGTGCGTTGTTGTCGTGGCGGCCTGCAGCTCCGCGTGAGCCACGCACCGTCTCGAAGAAGCGCCGAGCGCGCCGCCTCCACGACCTGTGAACGGCTCTCGAGAGCGCGAGGTCTGATGGAGGACGCTCCGAAGCCTCGAGTGAACTGCGCTGATCAGTGGAAAGGCCCGGCAACCTCGAGACCAATGCGCCGCGGGGGCAGGCGCCTTTCCAGGAGGTGTAAACCTGTGGTCGGAAAACCGTCACCTTGTTTACAGCTCCTGGAAAGCGACCCGCCTCCCTCCGAGGTCGTTGGAGCGCAGCTCATCACGCCATTCCGAGTCACCTTCAGCACTCGAGGCTTCGGAGGCGACGACCTTCAGCCCGCTCACCCAGGAGCCGCTGCAACACTTCTTCACCGTCGCCCACCCGCTCGACTCAATGGCGAGGAGCCGTTCACGCTGTGTGAGCAGCGCCTGCGTCAGAGAAACAGGTGCAGCTGCAGCACGAGCGCGTACGAGAGCGGCTGCGTCGCGTCGACCCGCCGCAACACGTTGTCGAGGCGCAACTCGAAGTGAGAGAAGAAGTACCAGGCCGCCGACAGCCACGCGCCGAACGAGGGCCCGCGCTGCCGCCCATCGTGCGCGCTCTCGCCAGTGAGCATCACGTGGACCCCTTGAATCGGCTCCCAGTCACCCTGCACCAGGGCGGCGTAGCCGACACGGTCTGCGACGCCGGGCGTCGTCCACGCGAGCACGTCGGCCTCGGCGAGCACCACCAACGGCTGCACGGGCGCCCAGCGGAAGAAGGCTCCATGCGCTTGCCGCGCCGTGGCACCGAGCTGCGGCCGGCCCGCGATGAGGCTCGAGACGCCGAGCGACGTGCGCGTGGTGAAGGCGTACTCGGCGAACGCGGAGTAGCCGCTCTCGGTCGTGTCGACGAGCGTCGTGGCCGCGATGCCCATCACCTCGGCGCGCAGCTGGCCACCCGAGTACGCCGCCGAGACGCCGAGCCGTTGCTGCACGTTGGTGTCGGTGAGCGTCAACGCGCGCACCCACGTGCTGTGCTCGTTGTTCCGCAACCCGAACGGCACGGGAATGCGCCCACCTCGCACCAGCACCGTGTCGTTCACCACCTTCGCGCCCGCCCAGTACGTGCGCGACGAACGAGGGCCCGCACTCTCCCGGTGACGACGGCTCACAGTGCGGAGCGACGGCCGCGGCCGCGATGGCGTCTCGTCGACCGAAGCCACCCGTGCCGTGAAGCACCAGCTTCTCGGCCAGCGTGAACGTCGCGGCGAGGTCGGCCGCCATCTCGAGGGGCGTCACCGTCTTCGGAGCACCCGGCGCGACGAGGGCGCCGAAGCGCAGGTTGCCCGAGAGGTTCACCGCGGCAGGCAGCTCGAGGAACCACAAGAAGCTCGCGTTGCGCATCGGGTCTGGCGACGGCGTGGGCGCCCACCGCACCAGCTGCTCCGACTCGAGCCGGCCGAACGTCGTCAGCTGGCCCGCGCCCGAGGGGTCGACGTGACAGCTCGCGCAGCCCGTGAGGTCGTGCCGCACCATCCACGGGTAGGCGGCGGCCGTGCCTGCCCAGAGGAGCACCGAGACGAGAGAGAGGAGTCTCATGACGAAGGCGGCTGTGCTCCCGCGCGACGCCGTTGGCAAGGCTCGTTCAGCCGCCGTCGTTCCCACGCCCGGCCGCGCGCTGGTTCTGCCGCTCGACGCAGCGCTGCAGCATCGACTTCACCAGCTCGTTCGGAGCACCGGCTTCGACGCGAAACCCGCTCCCGTCGCTGGCTCGCACGCGTGCGAGCTCGAGCAGCTCGCCCTCGTTCGTGCGGCCCTGACTCTGCGCCCGCAGCCGCGCGAGGCTGAGCAGGCTGCCGATGCTGCGGCGCAGCTCGTCGGTCTTCGTGCCGTCGTTCGGCGCCACGTCGGCCACCATGCCCACGTCATGCGAGACGTCGACGTGCAGCGACACGCCCTTCGTCGTCTGCAGAATCAGGTCTCGCAGCCGCGGCTCTTCGTCGCCAAAGAGGTCGGCGAGGGCCGAAGGTGCCAGCGTGCCGTACACCTCGCCGTAGGCCTCCGACGGGTCGAGCACCGGGCGCGCTGCCGGGTCTCCATGTTCGAGGCGGTCGAGCATCGCGCGCACCTCGGCGTCGGGGCCGGTGAGCAACACCTGCTGATTCCACACCGCCATCGTTCGCGCGCTGCCCAGGTCGTACAGCTTCGCGCGCGGGCCGAAGTCCGACGCGGGGCCTGTCGGCATCGGCGCGTGCTCGAGCTGCCCGGTGACGACGGCCACACCGTCGACGAGGGCGATGCGGTCGAGGTGCACCATCGGGTCGAAGCCGGCGTCGCGCATCTGGTCGAGGTCAGAGCGGCCACCCGCCGTCACACAGTCGAGAGCGAGCGCGCCGAGCTCGGAGTTGAGAATCGCGCTCACCTCGGCCACCACGGCGCCGCGCCTCACCGTCGAGGGCATCATCGCCAGCAGCGGGTCTCTCGGCCTCGGCGGCGGAGCGGCGGCCTGCTGCACGCCAGCGTCGACGGGCAGGAGCGGCACGAACGTCTCTCGCGCCTGCGCGCGCTGGTGCGCTCCACCCGTCATGGACTTCGGCAGCTTGATGACGGGCGGAGGTGGGCGCGGCGGCGGCTCGGCGCCGACCATCAACCACGCACCGACGAGGAGCAGGCCGCCCGCGAGCACCAACCAGAACCAGCTGCGTCGTCGCGTGGCCATGCAGGTCGTCTGGTCAAAGCCCGAGTCGGCAGCGCTGTCGAGGAAGCGAGCCTCGCCGAACGCTCGGAGCAAGCGAAGCGGGCCTTCGCACGGTAGCGTCGGCGCCGTGACGGCCCAGACCCACGAGACGGTGCTCTCGACCACCGACCGGCTCGAGGCGCAGTCGGTGGTGTCGATGCTCGCGTCACACGGCATCGAGGCGCGGCTCTCGGGCGTCGTCGATTCGGCGCGGCTCGGCATCGGCGACACCGCTCTGCCGCTGAACGTCGAGGTGCCCGTCGAGAGCGTCGCGCGCGCGAAGGAGCTGCTCGCCGCCGAGCCCGAGCCTGCAGAAGAAGCGGCCGACGTCAGGCCGAACCGAAAGCGCCCCATCATCGCCATCGGGGTGCCCCTCGTCTGGCCTGGCCTCGCGCACGTGTATGCCGGGCGCCCGTGGACTGGCGCGGTGCTCGCGCTCGCCCTGCTGCTCTCGCTCCCGTCGAGTCGCACCGTGAACGCGGCCGGGGTCTATCTGCTGCTCGTGCTCGCCGACGCGGTCTTCGGCGTTCGGGGCGTGCACGCGTTCAATCGGGGGCAGCACCGCCCGGCCTTCGCGCAGCTCGCCGTCGGGGTGGGTCTGTCGCTCGCGGCGCTCGTACTCAGCTCGGGCACCGCAGGCGTTCGCTGGGTGCGACACCAGCTTGCCGCGCGGGAGTTCGCTGCGTACCGGCTCTCGTGCTCGAACCGGAACCTCGTCATCGTGAACGAAGGCGCTGAGCCGAAGGACCTCGAGCTGAAGTTCGTCTCGGTCGTCGCGACGTACGGCATCTTCGACGAAGAGTCGGTCAGCGCGAACGTTCCAGAGACGCGGCTCCACATCGTGCCCGGTGCGCGTGCCGAGGTGCCGCTCACGGTCGACCCCACGTTCGCGTGTGCGCCCGAGCCTCCCGGGCTCGTGCTGGAGCCACGCTTCGACCTTCGACGACCGTCGTCGTGCACGACGCGACTCTTTCTCGTGAGCGCTGGCCACGAGGCGAGGGTGGACTGCGCCCATGACGAGCCGCTCCAGCCCATGCAGGTCGAACGCTCGAACCCGTAACGAGCACGGCGTCGTCCGCTTTGACGGATGCATGTCCGCTCGTCTATGACGACAGCATGAGCGCTGACATCGACATCGACACGTTCCTTGCGCAGCAGGGCTTCACGAGCGCCACGAGGTCTCAAGCGCGGAGCGTGCTCGAGGCAGCCTCCCTCACGAGACCGGGCAAGACGCGGTTGAGCCTCGAGAAGAGCGAGCGGGCTGCGGCCGCCCTGCGTGAGGTCTTCGCCCTGCACTGCCACACGCCCGAGTGCACCGCCTGGGCCCGCACGAGTGGACGCACCGCCGTTCAAGCGGACGACAGGCAACACTGCCACCGCTGCGGTGGAAGCGAGAACTCGCGCGCCGCGCAGGAGCTCGTCGAGGCCGGGCTGCATCGGCTCGTCGTCGTCGGAGGCACGCCCGCCACACGTGAAGAGCTCGAGCGATTGCTGGGGAAGACCATCGAGCTGCGCCTCGTCGACGGCACCCGTCATCGCCCCATCGACCGCGCGAAGGCCGACCTCGACTGGGCCGACCGCGTGCTGCTGTGGGGAGCGACCGAGCTGCACCACAAGGTCAGCAAGCAGTACGCCGATGCGGCGGCGACGAGGCACAAGGTCGTGCACGTACCGAGGCGTGGCGTGGCGCAGCTGCTCGCGGGCGCCATCGAGTCGGTGCGACGTCGCGCGGCCTGATCAGTCGTATGGTCGCGCATGCCCAAACGCGACACGTGTGCGTATACGCCCAGCGCCCGGGGTGATGCAGCGTCGGCTGCGCACCTTCGCAGTGCCAGACGCCGTCGCGCCCCGCTTCGGGTTTCGCCGTGCAACGTCTGCTCCAGGGCGCGACCGACATGAACGAGCTGCTCATTCTCGGAATGGTGTTCTTCCTCATCGGCATCGCCTCCCTCGGCGGCGCGGTGGTCGCACTCGTACGCGCCAATCAACGACGCTCGAGCTGGCTCACGGCGCAGGGCACGGTGGTGAAGATGGTGCAGACGACACGCACCATGCAGGCGCCGGTCGTCGCGTTCACCTCGCCTCGCGGGCCGGTGCAGTTTCAGTCCGACGTCAGCAGCTCACCACCCGCGTGGCAGGTCGGAGAACCGGTGAAGGTGCTCTTCGACCCGAACGACCCATCGCAGGCGGTCATCGACTCCTTCTGGGTGCGCTGGCTCGTGCCGCTGCTGCTCGGCTTTTTCGGCGGCGTCTTCGCCTTCATCGGCTTCGTGATGGCGGTGTTCGGTCTGCTCTCGAACCAATAGCTGAGACGAGGCTCAGCGCACCCGGCCACCGAGCCGCTCGACGCGCGCGACCAGCGGAGCACTCGCAGCGCCTGGCGTCACGTTGCCCATCGAAAGCTCGAACTCGAGGTGCGGGCGTGCGGCAACGGTCTCGAGCATCGCCGCTGCATCCGTGAGCAGGGCTTCGGCCCAGTTCTGGTTGGACTTCGAAGACAACTCGAGACGCACGGTCGCCTTCGTGACGCCCGGCCGATGCTCGACGGTGAGCCGGCTGCGGGCGTGAAAGGACGAGCTCTCGAAGCGTGGAACCACCAGCTCGAGGCGCTCCGTCGTGAGCGCGAGCGGCCGACCGAGCAGCGCGCAGGCCGCGTCGAGGTCACGTGGCTCGACGGTGAACGTGAGGGAACGCCAGACGCGCTGCACGGCCCAGGGCTCGAACGACGTCAACAGGTCTGGCGTCAAGGCCAGCGTCATCGTGTGCAGCGCCGGAAGATTCCCGGGGGCCGTGAGCGTCGACAGGTCCTCGGGCCGAAGGCGCAGCGCCATCGCCTCGAGTGTCTTGAAGCGGGTCAACGCCGACAGCTCGACTCGGTAGGTCTCGACGGAGCGAAGCACAGGAAACGCACCGGCTTCGAGAACGCTCCCCTCACCCGAGAATGACTCGACGGTGTTCCAGAGTCGATGGCCTCGGGCGCGCTCGAGCGCGTTCTCGACGGCGCTGCTGAGGCCCGCCCGCAGCTCGGCGTGGACGAGGAAGCCCCTGGCGAACCGTGAGTCGGGTTTGAGGACGGGCGCGAGAGGCCCGAGCAGCTCGGCCCAGTGGTCGCGAATGAGGGCCTTCTCACGCTTGCGCTCTGCGGCAGAGAGCGGCTCCGGCTTGAGCTGGAGCGCGAGCAGTTCACCTCGCACGTCACCGAGCTCGAGCAGCGAGTCCATCAACACCGGGCGCAGCGAGAGGTCCGCCGGGTTGGCGAGCACTTCGCCGAGCAGCTGATCCGCCGTGCGCTCGCCCTTCGTCGGCGTCGTCTTCGTCAGAATGGCAGCCTCGAGCGCGGCCAGGTCTGCGAGCTCGTCGGGCCGCAGCGAATCGGTCGGAGCCAGGGGCCGCAGCATCACGCCCTCGAGTCGGCCCGAGTCGAGCTGGGCCAGCGCCTCGCGCGCGACCGGGTCTGTCAGCTTGAACGTCAGCTTCTTCAGCGCCGTCCAGAACGGGCCTGAGCCGGTGCTGGTGAACGGCGGTCGCGCGTATTGGGCGACGACCCATCGGTCGAGGCGCGGGTCGGGCGGCCACTCGAGGAGCAGGAGGACGCGCTCCTTCATCACCTTCGCCGTCGCTTTGGCATTGGTCAGGAGAAACGAGAGCCACTCTGGCCGCCGGAGTTTCGCCTGCTGCTCCCACGCTGCTGCGTCGGCCTTCAGCTTCACCAGGTCGCCCATCGAGCTGATCAGCCCGCCGAGGCGCGGGTCGGGAGCCTGCCGCCAGATCTCGAGCAGCAGCGCGAGCGCCCCCGGCAGGTCGTCGGCCTCATATCGGCGTCGTGCAGGCTGGAGTCGTGACATCACCGAAGAACGACGCCACAGCTCGCGAACTGTCGCATCGAACCAGCGTGGTGGAACCGTTCTCGCGCGACGTGTGTCCGCCGAACGATGACGGCCCTCCTCTTGCTTGCCCTCGGCGCCGCGCCCCTCGAGTCGGTGATGCTCGACGGGTTTCCGTTCGTTCAGCAAAAGCCCGATTTCTGCGGAGAAGCCGACGTCGAGATGGCGCTGCGCCGCCTCGGCCGCGACGTCACGCAAGACGACGTCTTCAACGTCAGCGGGCTCGACCCCTTGAAGGGCCGGGGCGTGTGGGCCGACAGCTTGCGTGACGCGCTGGTGAACCTCGGCCTGAACCCCGGCCAGGTCTGGTACCGCGCGCGGAGCACGAGCGACGTCGATGCGCAGTTCCGCGCGCTCCACGCCGACCTGCGCGCCGGCACGCCGAGCATCGTCTGCATGCACTACGACGACTCGCCCAACACGACCGAGCACTTCAGGCTCATCACCGGCTACGACGCGACGACCGACGAGCTCGTCTACCAGGAGCCTGCCGAAGCCAACGGCGCCAACCGCCGCATGAAGCGCGACACCTTCCTCGCGCTGTGGCCCTTCAAGAAGTCGAAGGAGAAGTGGACCGTCATTCGTCTTCGCCTCGAGCCGAAGGGCCAGCCGCCCGCGCTCGTGCGGCCATCGTCACCGACGCCGGCCGAGGTCTCGCAGCACGTGCAGAAGCTCAAAGAGACGCTCCCGGCCGGCTCCACGCTCGCGTGGGAGAAGCCCTTCCTCGTCATCGGCAACGAGGCGCCAGACACCGTGCGCTCGCGTGGCAAAGACGTCGTTCGGTGGACGCGCGACCTCTTGCTGAAGGACTTCTTCGAGAAGGCGCCCTCGAAGCTCGAAGAGGTCTGGGTCTTCAAGGACGCGAAGACGTACGAGCACGCCTCACGCACGCTCTTCGCGACGGAGCCGTCGACCCCCTACGGCTATTACCTGGCGAGCCGCCGCGCGATGGTGATGAACATCAGGCCCGGCTACGGAACGCTCACGCACGAGCTGGTGCACCCCTTCATGCACGAGAACTGGCCCGACGGGCCGGCGTGGCTGAACGAGGGCCTGGGCTCGCTCTTCGAGTTTCCCGGAGAACGTGACGGCCACTTCGTCGGCCAGCTGAACTGGAGATTGCCCGCCGTGCAGGCCGCCATTCGCGACCAGACGGTGCCGAAGCTGAGCGAGCTCATCTCGACGAGCGACGAGGCCTTCTACGCAGACGAGTCGGGCGTGCACTACGCGATGGCGCGCTACCTCTGTTACTGGCTGCAGGAGCGCGGGCTGCTCATTCGCTTCGTCCGACGCGCGCAGGCGCTCAAGGCCACCGACGGAAGTGGCGCGAAGGCGCTCGAAGAGGTGCTCGGCGGGCCGCCCGACACGTTCCAGAAGCAGTGGGAGACGTTCGTGCTGGGCCTCAAACGTCACCGCTCGTGATGGCGGTCGAAGTCGGCGTGGAGCGTCTGCAGCGCGGCCCGCGTGCGCGTCTTCACGGTGCCCAGCGGCAGCCCGGTGCGAACGGCAATCTGCCGCTGCGACAACCCCTCGTCCCACGCGAGCTCGAGCAACGAGCGCTGCTCGACGGGCAGCTCGGCGACGCGCCGCCGCACCTGCGAGCTCAAGCGCGCGAGGTCGTACAGCTCGTCGGGCTGCCCCGGAGCGACGGGCACGGCACGGCCCTCGAGCTCGAGCGTTCGGTCGGTGGTGCCCTTCGAGCGCAGGCGGTCGATGGCGCGGCTGCGGGTGATGGTGAGGAGCCACGCGGCGACGTTCGCGCGCTCGGGTTGGTACTGCTCGGCGCGCCGCCACGCTTCGAGGAAGGTCTCCTGCACCACCTCTTCGGCCTCGGCGCGGTCACGCATGAGCCGCGTCGCCACGCCGAGCAGCATCGCCGCATAACGCGCGTGCAGCAGGGCGAGGGCGTCTCTATCTCCGCGCGCCAGCCGGTCCGAGAGGGCGCGCTCGTCAGCGCCCTGGGTCACGGGGCCTCCGCGAGCCCGGTCACCGAGGCACAGACGCAGGCGAGGCCTTCGAGTGCAGTGAAGCTGTGCGTGGTGCCCTCGTCACGCTCGTCGAGCCTGCCGCGCCACATCTCGACGCCAGATTGGTCGTCGCGGTAGCCGCCTTCGAGCACGAGCACCTCTTCGTGCGCGCCGTGCGTGTGCAGAGGAAACTTCGCGCCGGGCGCCAGCTTCAGCAGCGTCGTCACCAGGCCCTGCCGGCGCGGCCCGGCTTCCACCGGCATCAGCAGCACCCCGTCGGCCGGGCCCTCGAGCCACGCGGCGTCGTCATCGACGCGACCAAGCAGGGCGCGCGCTTGCGGCTCGCTGAGGTCGAAGAGGAGCGCGAGCCTGGGCACCAGGTGTTCGAAGCGATGCGCGCCGGCGAGGCTCGCCTCCAACCGGCTCCAGCTGCGGGGAGGCGCCGACAGACCCATCGAGATGACTCCCAGCGCTGCTTCGAGCTCGGCCAACCGCTTTGCGGCTGCGTCGTCGGCCATCACCCGGGCGCGCTCTTCGGCGCTCGCGGTGCCGAAGGCACAGTCGTTCAACAGGTCGTCGAGGTCGGGCGCAGCCATGTCTGCACGGGGGTACGGTCGCCGCTCGCCGCTGGATTCGGGGAATTCGCGGGCTTGACGGGCGATCAGCCGAACCGGGTTTCCACAGTGGTTTCGGGTGGGTGCGGAGGGTGGTGAATGCGACACCAGCTGGAACGGCGGTACGCCGGCTGGCGTTCAGCGCTTCCATGCGACCGTTGCTGATGACGCTGGTGCTCGCGGGGTGTGCGCACCCGCCCCTGGTGGCCCGGGCTGCGCGGGTGAACGAGCCGACGCTCGAGGTGATGACGTTCAACGTGAACTTCGGCATTCCCGGCGATGCGGCGACGGTGGCGCTCATCGAGCAGTCGACGTCGGAGCTGGTGGTGCTTCAGGAGACGACGCCCGAGTGGGAGGCCGCCACGCGCGCGCGCTGGTCGAAGCGGTGGCCGCATCAGCAGTGGGTGCACTCGGCTGGAGCCGGTGGCCTGGCGGTGTTGTCGACGCGGCCGTTCACGGCGACGGTGCTCGCGAACGAGCGCGGCTGGTTTCCGGCGATGCAGGTGGTGGCGGAGTCGGCGCTCGGGCCGGTGCAGGTGCTCGCGGTGCATCTGCGGCCGCCGGTGTCGGACTCGGGCAGCTTCGTGAGCGGGTACCTGACGACGAGCCCGCTGCGGCGCGACGAGCTGAGCGCGTTTCTCACGTCGCTGCAGAAGGACCTGCCGACGCTCGTCGCGGGCGACTTCAACGAAGGCACGAGTGGTGACGCGGTGAGCGCGCTGCAGGCGCGTGGGTTTCGCAGCGTGCTGCCCGAGTTCGAGCCCCAGGCGAAGACGTGGGGCTGGGACGTGGGCTCGGTGCACCTGTCAGCGCAGCTCGACCACATCGTGGCGTCGGCCGAGCTGGAGCCGTTGAGCGCGAAGGTGGTGAAGGGCGGGCGGTCTGACCATCAGCCCGTGGTCGCGACGTTCGTTCGCACGGCGCACGACGCGCCGGAGCGCCCGATTCCGCACGGCGGGTCGTTGTCGTTTTCGTCGGCGCGGTGAATGAACTGCGCCTCGATGAGCGCGAGGCCTGATCAGCTCGTCACATCCTTGCTGATCAATCGAGCACCGATGCTCAACGTGATGCCCGCCGCGATCACGCACCCGATCGCGAACGCGACCTGCAGCTCGACGCCCTTCGACAAGCCATCGACCAGCACCGCTCCGAACGCCAGGCTCAACAGCCCGATGAAGAACGACGTGAACTGCATCGACGTTCGCACGTCACGCGACAGCGCCGAGATGACGGTACCGAGGGCGCCGACGAAGGCCGCTGACGCGGGCGCTCCGATGAGAAACGCGACCCACCATGCTCCCGACGCGCCGAGCTTGAACGAGAAGGGAGCCAGCACGCCGAGTCGCCCGAGCGCGAGGCTGCTGACACCCACGAACACCACGTGGAAGAGCATCGGAATGGCCATCGCTCCAATCAGCTTCCCGAGCAGCAACTGCAGCCGCGTCACCGGAGCGAGCATGAGGAACGGCATCGTGCCGCACTCGCGATCGTGCAGCACCGACGTGCCCGACATGATGGCGACGAAGAGCGGCAGGTTCGTGAAGCTCAGGGAGCCGAACGTCGACGTCGAGAGCTGCAACACCGTGTCGTACTGCACACCCAACTGCGAGAGCTGCGACTTCAGCTGCATCAGCTGCTCCGGTGAACTCGCCACCGCATCGATGAAGAAGAACTCCGCGCCAAAGACGAACGTCCACAGCGCGTAGTTCGCCGCGAGAATGAACAACATCCACGGTTGTCGCGAGTGCTCGAGCACCTCGGTCCGCGCGATGCGCATCAGCCGCTTCATCGCTTCACCAGCTGTTGCCACGCAGCCAACGTCGGGCCCGTCAACGGAGCGCGATGCTCCGTGAACGTCAGCTCTTTCTCGATGCCACCGTTCACCAGGAGCACGCGATTGCAGACCGCCTCGGCCGCCGGCAGGTCATGCGTCACCAGTACGCACGCGAGCCCGGCATCGGCGCGCCGCCGCACCTCGGCGTAGAGCGCTCGCGACGCGAGGGGATCGAGGTTCGCCGTCGGCTCGTCGAACAGCAGCAACTTCGGCGACAACAACAGCGCGCGAATCAACGACAGCTTCTGCTGCATGCCCGTCGACAACTTCCCCGCACGAACATCGAAGCCGGTGATGAGCTCCAGGGTGCGGGCGAGCGGCTCGGCCTTCGCGTCGACCTCGGCCTCCGACAAGCCGAACAACCCACCGAAGTGGTGCAGGTTCTCGCGCCCCGTCAGGAGCGGATACAGGCCAGGTCGCGCGGTCACCAGTCCCACCTGCCCCGCCGCGGTGAGCGACAACGCAAAGGCGTCGACGCCACACACGAGCACCCGGCCCGTCGTCGGCCGGAGCAGCCCCGCCATCAACATCAGCAGCGTGCTCTTGCCGCCGCCGTTGGGGCCAGCGATGCCGACCATCTCTCCGGCACTGACGGTGAGCGACACCTTCGAGAGCACCGAGCGCCCGTCGAAGGAGCGCCCGGCGTCGGTCATCGCGACGACGGTTCCTGGTTCGATTCCGCCTTCGCTCAGACCTCGCGCCGCGCGACTGGCACTCGTTTCATCAGCTTCGCGCGCTGCTCGCGTCTTCGCTTTCGGCTTCATCTCACGGACCCGGTTCGATTCCGCCTTCGCTCAGACCTCGCGCTCTCGGCTTCATCTCGCGGGCATCATCTCACGCGTTACTGCGTCACCCACGTCGGGTCACAGATGGCGCGGGGGCACGCGTTGGTGCCACCGTTCCACGTCATCGCCGAGTAGTCGGCGTCGCAGTACGGGCGAATCTGCGGGCACGTCACCGTGCGCACGCAGCCGGTGGGAATGAGGCAACGGTTCTCGTTGCGCGCCCACGACAGCGTGTAGCCGGCGGCGCACTGGTGAATCGCCACGCGCGGGCACGACTGCGACGGCTCGGGCAACCGCATGAACACCTGGCTCGCGTCGAGCGTCGTCGAGCGGTTCGCCGTCACGAACGCCGCCGTCACCAGCGCGCCCTTGTCGGTGATGCGCGACGTCATCCACCGCGCGTCGACGTTGGTCTTCGAGGCGCGCGCGACCGAGACCTCGTGAAAGAGCGTCTCCTGCGTCGTGTGAAGCTTGATGGCCCGAAGGCTCGGGCACGGCGCCGCGATGCAGCGAATGTCGTCGGCCCGCTCCACGCGGAAGTACGACTCGCCCGGCACCGCCACCACGCCAGGCATTCCGCGGAAGGCCTCCATCACGAGGAACGTGCGCGTGTTGTACACGGGCTCCGTCGGGCCCAGCTTGCCCTTGAGCACCACTTCACCCGGAGCGCCCTCGAGCGCCTTCGCCTGCGCCTCTTCGGTGAGGCCCGAGAGCGAGAAGTCGAAGCCGCTCACGTACTCTTCACGCACCGTCTTGCGGTTCACGTCGCGAATGAACTTGCCGCCACAGCGCGGCGCCGGGCACTTGCGCAGCAGGTCGGGGCGGAACACCACGTACGACGCCGAACGCGTCGAGAGTTCGCCCGTCTCTTCGGCCGTCGCGTCGACGCCCCCCGTCTCGTCGACCTGCACCTCGGAGACTCCACAACCCACCGCCGACACTGCCAATGCTGCCATCAGGAAGGAGCGCATGTGGCCGCAGGTACCACCACGGCACACATCCGTCTACCCACCCCTGAAAGGCCATGTCACCCCGTGGTTTCACCCCGGTTGATCCACCTCAGGGCTGGCTCTTGCGGCTCCTGCTGAATCGTCTGGCTCGGGCATTCGCTCGAAGCGGCGGCGCCCGCGAACGACTCTCGGGCGCCACTCGTCCCTCTCGCGGAGAACAGTCATGAAGCTGCGTGCGTTGATGGTGTTGGTGGTGTCGGTGGTGGGCCTGGCGATGTCGGGTTGTGGAACGGTGTGTTCAGGCACGAACTGCAGCTGCGCGGCGGACCAGACGTGCGGCTTCGACACGTGCTCGTCGTCGACGAGCGGCTGCAACTTCGCGTGCGCCTCGGGCGCGACGTGCACGGGAACGTGCGGGAGCGGCTGCAGCGTCAGCTGCGCGGGCAAGTCGTGCACGCACACCGCGGGGGCCGGCTCGAACGTGACCTGCACCTCGGGCACCTGCAACATCACCTGCGAAGGGGCGTGCTCGGTCGCCACCGTCGGCGGCACGTTGAGCCTCACGTGCAAGGGCGGCACGACGATGGGCGCGGCGGGCTGTCAGTAACCCGCACGTCACTCCTGGGGGAGCGGCTCGTCGAAGAACAGCTCGGCCGTCGTTCCCCGCACCACGTCGACGACCTTCGATTCCTTCTGGCCGTTGCGGAAGACGACGTCGACGCGGTGCCGGCCTTCCCACAGCAGCACCTCGCGCTTCTGCACGGCGACGCCTCCGACGCTCACCTTCGCCGAGGCAGGGCGGTCGACCGACAACCAGCCCTTGGCGAACTCGTAGCGGAGGAACGTGCGCTCCTCGTCGGAGGCGGTGATGGTCATCGACTTCTTCAGCCCGACCTCTTTGTTCTCGACGGTGATGACGTTCTGACCGACCGGCATGGTGATGAGGGCCGGCGTCCACCCGAAGTCGTCACCGTTCCACGACACCGACACCATGGGCTCGGTCTCGATGCGCACGATGCTGGCGGGCACCGACTTCACCAGCGGCGGCAACCCGGCGCCGGCGTCGAGGGTGAGCTCCATGGTGAGCGGCGGGCGCTTGGGCTCTTCGGCCTTCGCGATGATGGGCGTGACGTCGACGTGCTTCTCGGGGAGCGGCGCCACCGGCTTCTCGATGATGATGGGCAGCTTCGAGATGGGCACCGGCCGCGACGGGTCCTTCACGGTGTCGCTGCGGCCGAACAACCAGAGCAGCGCAATCAACGAGAGCGTTCCGACACCGGCGAGGCCGAGCTTGATGGGCCTGGGCAGCGCTCCGGGCTTCTGGGTGGGCCGCGTGACGGCCTGACGCACCTCCTCCGAGACGACGGGCGCGAGCTCGACCCGCGTGGCGTCGTTCGCGTTGCTCGCCGGCACACCGACCGAGCGCGTGGGCACGGCGGCAACCTCGGCCTCCCAGGCGGGCGTGGGCTCGGTGACGATGCGCGCCGGGTGCTCACCTTCCGTCCACGCGGGCGTCGGCTGCGTCGTGAGCGGCACGGCCGAGGCGGGGTCTGGTGATGGCCACGCCGGCATGGCGGCCGTCTTGATGGCGCGGGGGTCGACCTCTTCGGCGACGATGACGGTGTTGGTGGGGCCGTCGGTTCGAATGGGCGTGAGCGGCTTGCCGTCTTCGATGACGGCAGCCGTTTCGTTGAGCGTGGGTTTCTTCGGCGGCGTGCTCACGGGCCCGTGAGGTTACCGCGACTGGGCGATTTGCTCTCGCCCGGCGTCGTCGAAGCGACGCGTCACAGCTGGAAGTCGACCGTCGCGTCCTGGCCGGCCGTCACCGTCACGTCCTTGCGCGCCTTGATGGCAGGCTGCACGGCGCGGCTGTCGAGGTCGACCGTCCACGTGCCGGGTGGAACGTTCATCAGCGTCGCGGCGCGCGTGGCGCACGACTGCTGGGTCTCGGTCTGCTTCATGCCAAGCGTTCCACCAGCCGTGGCCGCGGGCACGTAGAGGCCGATGGTGTACGGCAGAATGACGCCCGGAGGACAGCCGCTCCACGTCACCTGCACGTTGGCCGACTTCGGGCGCAGCGTGAGCTCGACGGGCCGCGTCGGAGCACCCTTCGAGATGTTGAGCGTGGTGCCCAGGTGAACGACGCGCGCGATGCCGGCGGCGTCGAGGCCCTCGGCTCTGATGGCGTACGAGCCACCCGACGGCGAGACTTCTCCGAGCGTGCCGCTGCTCTGAGCGCAGGGAAAGTCGACCTGCTGCGGGCCAGCGTCGGCGGCGCTCCAGAAGACACGCACGGTGGTGACTGCGTTCGAGGTGCAGTCGCCGCTCGCGAAGGTCCAGCTCGCCTGGAGCGTCGTGTTCACCGTGCTCCCGCCACAGCCGACGAGCAGCAGAACACTGCACAACGACAGACGAAGCGCGGTCATCGATGCCTCCAGAACCAGGACCGGCACCTTGACACAGGTCGAAGCCAGACCAGGTGCTGCTAAGAGCGCGACCATGAAGATGCCAGCGGAGCCGTCAGCGTCGGAGTTCATCACTCGAAAGGTCGAGGAGCTGGGTGACTGGCGCGGCGAGGCGCTCGCACGCATGCGTCAGCTCATCCAGGCCGCGGACCCCGACGTCGTCGAAGAGGTGAAGTGGGGTGGTGTTCCCGTGTGGTCGCACGACGGCATCATCTGCACCGGCGAGGTCTACAAGGCGGCCGTGAAGCTGACGTTCGCGAAGGGCGCGTCGTTGAGCGACCCGAAGAAGCTCTTCAACTCGAGCCTCGAGGGGAACACGCGCCGCGCCATCGACATCAAGCAGGGTGAGGTGGTCAACGCGACGGCCTTCAAGACGCTCGTGAAGCAGGCCGCCGCGTTCAACAGCGCGGGGAAGAAGAAGCCGACGAAGAAGAAGTGACGGTCAGTCAGCCTGCGCCAGCAGCGCTCACCCTCAGTTCGACGTGTAGAGCCGCACCTCTGGCGCAGCCTCCAGCAACGGAGAGAGCGCCTTCACCACGTCGTCGTTGAACAGCGAGCTCTTCAAGTAGGCCTCGGCGTTGGCGAGCGTGTCGAAGCCATGGAGCACCTGCACGTCATCGCTGCGCACGAGGAGCTGCTTCGACTTCGCCCCCGGCGCCTTGCTCAGGAACGGCGCCTTGTACTTCGCGTAGACGTCGGCGGCGGCTGCGCGGTTCTTCGGTGCGACCTTCAGGGTGATCTCCAGGTACGCGTGGGACGACGGCTCGGCGGCTGCAGCAGTGAGGCTCATGAGGAATGCTCCAAGGGTGAGGGTCTTCAGGAACGACATGGTGGGTGCTCGTGGTGTCTGCTGGCGGGAATCGCCAACGCAGGCAGTGATGCGCCTCGCCGCGCTCGAGCGGTAGGCGGCCCACCTCGATAGAACTCATTCAGACCTTCGATGAATGCAGAACCGAGACCTCTGCCATGGTGCTCAGGTGACGCCCACGCAGGCACGCCAGGTCCTCGCCGTTGCACGACACCGCTCGTTCTCGAACGCGGCGCGGAGTCTCGGAGCCAGTCAGGCGGCCGTCTCCAACGCGGTGGCGACCACCGAGGCGATGATCGGTCTCACCTTGTTTCATCGCACGACGCGAACGGTCACGCCGACGTCTGCGTTTCGGGAGCTCGCGGCGAAGCTCGAACGGCTGGTCCGCGCCGACGACGCTCTGCTCAAAGCCGTGGAGCACGCGCGCCACGCGGAAGCGCAGGTTGTCAGGGTGGGCGTCTCTCCCGTCGTCGACGCGTCGGTGGTCGACCCGCTCCTCGCCGCCTTCGAGCGCGGCAGAGACACGCCGACGGTCGAGCTGCGCGAGCTGAACCTCAAAGACCTCGAGACCGCCCTCGGCAGCGGAGAAGTCGACCTCGGCATTGCGCCCGTCGTCGGCCGCTCACGCTTCAGGTCGTTCGCCTTGTACTCGGACCCGCTCGTCATCGTGGGTCTCCCGGGATCGGGCCTCGTGAAGCTCGAGACCCTCGGCGGGACGCCCCTCATCTTGATGCCCGACGCCTGCGGGCTGACGCGCTCGACGGTGCAGCTCTTTCGGAGGGGCAAGCTGTCGCTGGTGCGCGCTCCAACGACGGCGCTCGGCTACCACCTGCTCGAGCGCAGCGCGTTGCGAGGGCGAGGCGTCGCGATTCTTCCCAGTTCGAAGGTGAGCGACGGAACGCCGGTGAGGCAGCTCGTGGTGGGCGACGACCGTGCCTTGCTTGAAGTCCGGGTCGTGCAGCGTCGTGGCAGCGCGAGCGCATCACAGCGCGAGCTGGCAGACCTGCTGAAGCGCGCGGCCAGGTGAACACCATCACATACGAATGCGTTTGCTCTCGGGGTCGTAGAGCGGCTTCATCGACACCTGCGCAGGCACGCGCTTCTCGGCGACCTCGACCTCCCACGTCGCCTTCTCGAGGTACTCGGGCGTCAACGGTTCACCCGCCTCAATCATGGCCAGGCCGACCGCACCGCCGAGCGTGTGCCCGTACGACGCCGACCGCACCGTGCCGACAGCCTTGCCATTGCGCCAGACGACCTCACCGTGGAACAGGAACTGCTCGGGGTCTTTCAAGAGCACCTGCACGAGCCCACGCTTCAGCGGCCCGGCCTCCTTCTGCTTCACGACGTGCTCGCGCCCGATGAACCCGTTCGGCTTCTTCAAGTCGACCGCGAAGCCCAGGCCCACCTCGAGCACCGAGTCGGTGTTGTCGATGTCGTGGCCGTAATCGCGATAGCCCTTCTCCATGCGCAGGCTCGCCAGCGCCTTGAGGCCCGCGTGTTTGAGGCCCAGTGACTTGCCCGCCTCCGCGAGGCGCTCGTACACGTGCACCGCCTGCTCCGCCGGCACGTAGAGCTCGTAGCCGAGCTCACCCAGGTACGTGATGCGCAGGCACAACGCGCGAGCGAAGCCGATGTCGATCTCCTTCGCGCTGCGGAACGGGAACGCCGCGTGCGAGAGGTCGGCCGTCGTCACCGCCTGAAGCAGCTCACGCGACTTCGGGCCCTGCACGTTGATTTGCCCGTAGCCTGACGTCACGTCCGTCACGAAGCAGTGCGCGCCGTCGGGCGTGTTGCGCCGAATCCACGCCTCGGTGTGCCGGTGCGCCGTGTCGGAGGCGACGACCATGAACTCCTCGTCGTCCCACTTCGTCACCGTCAGGTCGGCCTCGAGCGTGCCGA
>JAACJQ010000307.1 GCA_016879935.1 Archangiaceae bacterium
CGCTGAGACACCTACCTTCGCCTCCCTGCTGAAAGCAGGAGGCTCACGATGCGTGGCGCATGCTAGCCTGCGCGTCCCATGGGTTCGGCCAAACCCTCCTCGGACTTCGACCGCGGAAGGCTCATCGGAAAGTACGAGATTCTGACCCGCCTCTCGATGGGCGGCATGGCCGAGCTGTACCTCGCGTTTCTGCCCGGCCCCGGTGGCTTCAAGAAGTTCGTCGCGGTGAAGCAGATTCTGCCCGACGTGAAGCGCGACGAAGCGTTCGTGAAGATGTTCCTCGACGAGGCGCGCATCACGGCCGCCTTCAGTCACGCGAACATCGGCCAGGTCTTCGATCTCGGTGAAGACGCCGAGTCGGGTGAGCTGTACCTCGCGATGGAGTTCATCGCCGGTCAGAACCTCGAGCAGGTCTTGAAGCGCGCCGCGAAGAAGGAAGTTCCGATTCCCGTCGGCTTCGCGGCCCGCGTGATTCGCGACACCGCCCTCGCGCTCCACTACGCGCACCACTTTCAGGAGCCCTCGACCGGCATGGCAATGCCCGTCGTGCACCGCGACATCAGCCCGAAGAACGTGATGATCACGTACACGGGCGACGTGAAGGTGATCGACTTCGGCATCGCGAAAGCGCGCGGCCGGTTGAACCGCACACAGGTCGGCATCGTGAAGGGCACCTCGGGGTACATGGCGCCCGAGCAGGTGAAGAACGAGCAGCTCGACGGCCGGGCCGATCTGTTCGCCACCGCCGTGATGCTCCACGAGATGCTCTGCGGCGAGCGGCTGTTCACCGCGCCCACCGACGCCGGCATGATGCTCAAGATCGTCGAGGGCGAGGCCACGCCGCCTTCGTCGGTCAACGGGTACATCACCGAGGAGTTCTCGAACGTCGTCTTGAAGGGCCTCGAGAAGTCGCGCGATCGACGGTTCTCGACGGGCAAGGAGTTCGCTCGCGCCATCGAGCAGTCGTGCGGCGAGATGTTCGAAGAGGAGCAGGTCGCCGAGTTCATGAAGCAGCTGTTCGACGACAAGATCGCGTTGACGCGATCGATCCTCGACATGGCGAACGAGGAGAAAGACGTCAGCAGCCTCTCGCGCGCCGTCGAAGGGCTGACGCAAGAGGAGCAGGAGAACGCGTCGGGCGGCCGCAAGAAGGTGACCAACGGCGCCGGCATCAAGAACGTCGCCACGCCAGCGCCTCGCCCCGGTCTTGGGAAGGCGGGCGCGTCGAGTCAGCGCCTGCCGAAGGTGGGCACGAAGGGCGCGTCGAGCCAGAAGCTCCCGCCCGTCGACGCGCGCTCCAGGTCTTCGCAGCGGCTGCCGAAAGTGGGCGAGTCACGGCGCTCGTTGCCCTCGATTCCCATCGACGAGGAAGCTGGTTCGAAGAAGTCGAAGGCCAGGCTCCCGGCCGTCGACGAGACGATTCCGCCGACCTCGCGGGCGAAGTCGAACCCGAAGGGCGTGGTCCCAGCAGAGCTGAGCCAGCGCGGCACCGAGCAGGCCTCCGAGACGCCAGCGGGTGGCGGTGGCAGCAAGGCCCTGATGATCGTCGGCATCGTCTTCGTGCTCGCGGTGCTCGGCGGTGGTGGTTGGGCCGTGACCAAGGGGCCGCTCGCGCAGCTCACGAAAGACGACACGATTCCCATCGACACCGGGCCGTCGAAGATCGACCTCGGCGCCACCACGCCCTCGGGTGCCAAGCCCGCGTGGCTGATCGAGAAGGAAGAGCAGGATCGCAAAGAGGCGGAAGAGAAGGCGCGCCAGAAGGAGATCGAAGAGGCCGCCGCCGATCCTGATCGTCTGCAGCTGCTCCAGGAGATCACCGCGCAGATCGAGCAGCTCAATCGCCTCGAAGAAGAGCAGCGCCAGCTCAAGATCGAAGCGCGGCAGGGCAAACAGAACACCGAGAAGAACGCGAAGAAGATCGAAGACCTTCAGAAGCAGATCAACGATCTGAAAGACGCGCTCAAAGAGAAAGAGGAGCGCAAGAAGGCGACGCCCGTGAGGCGGAATGGCCGGGGCGCCGACCCTGAGGGCGTCACGGTCGTCAAAGATGCTCGCGGCGCGAAGGCCAACGAGCTCGGCTACCTCACGCTCAAGACCGTGAACCCGTCATCGGCCGCCGTGTTCCTCGGCAAGACCGAGCTCGGCTCGACGCCCTTCGTGAAGATGCCGATCGAAGCCGGCATTCACGAGCTGCGCATCGTCGACTCCGATTCGAAGAACCGCTCGTACACGGTCACGATCACCTCCGGGAAGACCGAAGAGAAGACGGTGAACGTCGGGTCGCTGCCGCTCGGTCCCTGAGCGCGTTCCTCCTCGCTCCAGCGGGCGCGCGCATGTAGGGTGCTCGCCGCCATGTACTTCCAGGATTTGATCCTCTCGCTCCAGAATCACTGGGCGAAGTTGGGTTGCATCGTGACGCAGTCGTACGACCTCGAGGTCGGCGCTGGCACGATGGCCCCGTACACCTTCCTCCGCGCACTGGGCCCCGAGCCATGGAACGTCGCGTACGTGCAGCCGTCACGTCGGCCCGCCGACGGCCGCTTCGGTGAGAACCCGAACCGCCTGTTTCAGCACCACCAGTTCCAGGTGATCTTGAAGCCTGCTCCGAAGAACGTTCAGGAGCTGTACCTCGACTCCATCAAGGCGTTCGGCATCGACCCGATGGAGCACGACATTCGTTTCGTCGAAGACGACTGGGAGTCGCCCACGCTCGGCGCCTGGGGCCTCGGCTGGGAGGTCTGGTGTGACGGCATGGAGATCACCCAGTTCACCTACTTCCAGCAGTGCGGTGGTTACGACTGCAAGCCGGTCGCGGCCGAGCTCACCTACGGCCTCGAGCGCATCGCGATGTACCTGCAGGGCGTCGAGAACGTCTTCGACCTCGAGTGGGTGAAGGGCGTGAAGTACCGCGAGGTCTTCCACGCGAACGAAGTCGAGATGTCCAAGTACGCGATGCAGGCGTCAGACAAGGACCAGCTCATGGCCCTGTTCGACAGCTACGAGAAGGAGTGCAAGCGGCTCATCGTCGAAGCGCAGCTGCCGATTCCTGCGTACGACTTCGCGCTCAAGTGCAGCCACACGTTCAACCTGCTCGACGCGCGTGGTGCGATCTCGGTCTCTGATCGCGCGCTCTTCATCAAGCGCGTGCGCGACAACGCCCGGCTCTGTGCCGAAGGCTACCTGCAGATGCGTGAGCGCCTGGGCTACCCGCTCTGCAAGACCGCGTGGACGGTCGGCGAACAGCTGCCGTTGCTCGAAGGCAAGAAGGCCTCGGAGTACTGGAACACCGTGACGCTCAACAAGAAGGACGAGAAGAAGGAGGCGAGCCGTGGCTGAGCTGTTGTTCGAACTCGGCTCCGAGGAGCTGCCCGCCCGATTCGTCGTGCCCGTGCTGAACGACCTCGAGAAGCTCTTCGTCGAGGGCTGCAAAGCCGCGCGCATCAACCACGGCGCCATCAAGACGTACGGCACGCCGCGCCGCATCGCTCTGGTCGTCGAGGGCCTGTCCGAGAAGACCGAAGACGTCGTGAAGGAAGTGCAGGGCCCTTCGGTGAAGGCGGCCTTCGAGGCCGACGGCACGCCCAAAGTGCCCGCGACGAAGTTCGCCGAGTCGGTGAAGCTGCCCGTCGAAAAGCTCAAGCGGGTGACGACGCCGAAGGGCGAGTACCTGGCGGCCGACGTCGAAGAGAAGGGCCGTCGCGTCATCGAGCTGCTGCCGGAAGTGCTCGGCGCGTGCGTCAAGAAGCTGCCGTTCCCGAAGTCGATGCGCTGGGGCGACGTCGAGGCTGCGTTCGGCCGCCCGCTGCAGTGGATCGTGGCGTTGTTCGGCAGCGAAGTGGTGCCGGTGATCTTCTCCGACGTGAAGAGCGGCCGTGAGACGCGCGGTCATCGCTTCCTCTCGCCTGGCTGGATCACGATCGCGAAGCCGTCGGACTACGAGAGCGCCCTCGAGAAGGCGCATGTCGTCGCCGACTTGAGCAAGCGCCGCGCGATGCTGGTCGAGCGTCTGGCCGTTGCTGCGAAGAAGGCGAACGGCACGCTCATCTCCGATGACGGCCTCGTCGATCAGGTGCTCAACCTCGTCGAGCTGCCCAACCCGGTCGTCGGAACGTTCGAGGAGCGTCACCTCGATCTGCCGCCCGAGGTGCTCATTCAGGAGATGAAGAGCCACCAGCGATATTTCTCGCTCACCGATGCAAGCGGGAAGCTGCTGCCCCGTTTCATCGCCGTGTCGAACACGCCCGTGAAGAGCGAAGCCTTGTCCGTGAAGGGCTACGAGCGCGTGTTGCGCGCGCGCCTCACCGACGGCCGCTTCTTCTTCGACGAAGACCGGAAGATTCCGCTGCAAGACCGATTGCCCAAGCTCGCGCGCCGCAACTGGGTGCAGGGCCTCGGCAGCATGGCCGAGAAGACCGATCGCATTCGTGCGCTCGCGATGAAGTTGGCCGACCTGGCAGGGAAGGGTGCTCAGCGCGCGACCATCGAGCGCGCAGCCTCACTCGTGAAGTGCGACCTCGAGACCGGCATGGTCGGCGAGTTCCCCGAGCTGCAGGGCGTGATGGGGCGCGAGTATGCGCTCCATGGTGGTGAGCCGAAGGAGGTCGCCGTCGCGATCTTCGAGCACTACCTGCCGCGCGGCGCGAACGACTCGCTGCCCACGCAAGACGCAGGAGCGCTGATCGGCCTCGCCGATCGCCTCGACTCGCTCGTCGGTCTCTTCGCCATCGGCAAGCGGCCCACGGGCGCGAAAGACGAGTTCGCCCTGCGGCGTGCCGCGATCGCCGTCATCAACCTCGTCATCGGCAAGGGCTATCGGTTCTCGCTCTCGGCTGCGCTCGACGCATCGCTCGAGCTGCTCGGGCCCGTGCTCGCGAACTCGAAGGCCAAACCGGCGAACCCGCCCGTCAAGGTGCAGGTGCTCGAGTTCATCCAGGACCGGCTCCGCCCGCTCTGGGGTGAGCAGCACCGCGCAGACATCATCGAAGCCGTCGTGGCCGCGGGCATCGACGATCTCGTCGCCACGCACCAGCGCCTGACTGCGTTGTCGGCGTACGTCTCGCGCCCCGACTTCTCGAAGCTCGCCGCGACGTTCAAGCGCGTGGGCAACATCGTCGAGAAGCAGGCGAAAGACGTGACGAAGGCTCCGGTCGACGCCTCGAAGCTGACCGACGACGCCGAGAAGGTGCTGAACACCGAGGTCTCGAAGGTGCGTGACGCCGTGCACGCCGCCATCAAGGCCGACGACTACGCGGGCGCGCTCGCAAAGGTCGTTCCGCTCGGGCCCTTCGTCGACACGTTCTTCGACAAGGTGATGGTGATGGCCGAAGACAAGGCGCTGCGTGAGAACCGCGTGCGTCTGCTGATGGAGATCGGCGGCCTCTTCGGCACCGTCGCCGACTTCTCCAGAATCCAGTCGGAGTCCTGACGTGACCTTCCCGAAGTTCCGATGGCTGTTCGCAGTCGTGGCGGTGGGGGCCAGCGCATGCCCCGCCGTCGACGTGTCGCTCCCGACGCCGCTCGATCGCTTCTACTTTCCGACGGCCATCACGCACCTCGACGGGCCCGACGGCGGCAACGGCGTGCTCGTCGTCGCCTCGACGAACTTCGACAAGCGCTTCTCGGCGGGCTCACTCATCGCGGTGAACCTCGACGCGTTGCCGCTGCCCGCGTTCGGCGCCACGCCGACGTCTCCGGTCACGCAGATTCCCGTCATTCGCACGACGCCGCTCGAAGCCGATGGTGGTGCGCCCGACGCCGTTCGTATCGCCGCGTTCGCCGGCCAGATGGCGGCTCTGCCGCTCTCGAATGACCGTGTTCGCCTCTTCGTCGCGACCCGCTCGGAGAAGCAGCGTGTTCACGCCGTCGATCTCACCATCGGCAACACCGGAGCCCTCACCCTCACGTGTCTCAACTCGAACGAGCGCGACTGCAGCCTGAACGCGACCTCGCTCAACGGCTTTGAGCAGACCGAGACGGGCATTCCACGCGCCCCCGGTGCTTTCGGAGTCGCGCTCCGTGCCCGCACCTGCTCGAAGGCCGAAGAGTGCGGGGCTTCGCGTGACGGCGGCTCGTACGAATGCACCCAGAACCGTTGCCTCGCGACGTTCGACGGTCGTCCGCAGGAGCCCGTCTCCGACGTGATGGTGACGCACATCTCGCAGGCCGACACGCCACTGGGGTCGGCGAAGGATCCTCGGGGCTACCTCGTGAAACTCGGCTCCGAATCGATGACCGTCTCCGAGCGCAACTTCGTGAACCTGAGCACCGGCGCCTCGCACGCCATCGCCGTCGGCGCCCGGTGGAACTACGTCAGCGGCCGCTTCATCAGCCCGCTCGGCAACCTCATTCGCCTCGTCGATCGCGCCTCGTGGGACAGCGACAGCCCCACGGTGGTGTCGACCCAGGTCGAGTCCGTCTTTCGCGTGGCCGAGGCGCGTGGCATCGCGCTGAGCGCAGACGAGAAGCGGGTCTATCTGCTTGGTCGCTCGCCTGACGCCCTGCTCGTCGCCAGCATCGACGACCCGGGCAGTGACGCCCCGAAGCTGAGCGTCGTGCGAGGCATTCCGCTCCCGGCCGAGCCGAACGAGATCGTGGTGCTGTCGCGCCCGGGCATGGCCGACTTGCTGGCCATCACGTGCACGGCCGCTGGCGTCATTGCGCTGTACGACGATCAAAACGATGTGCTCACGCAGGTTCCCGGGGTGGGGATTCAGCCCTTCGGTCTGGCGGCCGATCGTCGGGGCGCAGGCGCTCGCCTCTACGCGACGAACTTCCAGGATGGACGCGTCGCGGTCATCGACCTGCCCGACCTCGCGACGCCGCAGTCTGCGCGCGTCGTTGCCCACCTTGGGCGTCAACAGCTGTGCCTCGTTCGATCCACCGACGTCTCGTGTGCGACCGATGGCGGAGTCGCTCCATGATTCGCCGCCTCCTCGCCGCAACGGCCGTGTTGCTCTTCGGTTGCCCGCAGAACACCACCAGCGCCGCGAACGCGTTCGTCGGGGCCAACGCCATGGTGCTCGTCGATCTGCTCGACGGCGGCGTTCGCGAGACTGACGACAACTTCAACCGGTTCCTCTTCGTCACTTCGACGAACACGAACGAGCTGCGCGTGCTCGACCTGAAGCCCGCCTCGGCGACGGGAACGGCGGCCACCAAAGAGCCGCTCCGTGCACCGAACCCCCTCGAGACCCTGTCGATTCCAGTCATCGATCGGCCCACCGGTTTGTCGCTCGACACCCGCTACGAGGCTGGCATTCGCAAGAAGGGCTCGCTGCTCTACGTGATTCGGCAGGGCGGAGCCGAGCTGTCTGTCGTCGGGGTCGAGCCTTCGGAGCTGCGCGAGGTGCGCCGTATTCCGGTCGGTGCTCCCGTGACCGCGGTGACGAACCTCATGCCGGACACCTCGACAAGCCGCGTGTGGATCGCGACGTTCGATGGTTCCCGCTCGACCGTGCTCGAGCTCACGCTCCCGGCCTCGGCCCGCGACCTGCGGCAGCGCTCGACGGCGCAGCTGGTCTCGAGCCTCACGGTTCGACTGCAGATTCAGGGTGAGGCCATCTCGGCGTTGCTCGCCGTGCCCGGCCTCGAGAACCGCACGGCGGGTGGCCGGCCGTTCTGCAACGACCCGTCGAAGGCCTGCCTCGCGATCGCGACGCGCAGGCTCGCGGGCGTCGACGGTTCTGCCTCGCTCGTCGACCCCTCGACGCTGAGCTCGGTCGCGCTCGGCTTCCCGGGGCCCATTCGTGGGCTCTCGATGATCGACAGCAAAGTCGACGATCGCCCGGAGTCGTCGCCAGGCGCGCTCCTCTTCGGAGTGCTCGACGAAGAGGCGTGTGGCAGCTCGACGTGTGGCGGTCTCGCGGCGGTCGACACCCGCACCGCCGCTTCTTCCCGGTTCCCCGCCGTCGATCAGCAGCCCATTCGTGGCGGCGCAGGCCTCGTTCGCAGTGTGTCGATCGTCGCGGGTGCTCAGGTTCGGAACCTGAGCGTCGACGGCGGCATCGACGCCGCGCCCGTCGTGGGGCTGATCTCGCGGAGCAACGGCGAACTCAGCTTCTTCGATCCCCTCACCCTCAAGTCCATCGATCTCGATCCCGCTCAGTCGTCGCTCGGCGAGGGCACCTGGTCTGTCGACCCGACCGGCTGGCTCGAAGGGCCCAGGGTCTCGAGCGGGCGGCAACTCACCGCGACCATTCGTGACGGGGCGCTTCGTTCACAGACGATCTCGGTGACCTGGCAGGGCGAGGTGGGGGCGGTCGCACTCTCTGGCGATGTCAGCAGCTCGTTCGTCGCCGGCACTCTGGCGCGCCACCTCACTTCGGGTGACGCGCTCACGTTCACCGGTGGAGCAGGGTGCCCTGCCGCGACGATCACCGGCATCGTGGGCGACGTCGTTCAGTTCACGCCCTCCATTGGCTGCGGGGCGACGGGGGTTCAGGTTCGTGCCGGCGGCTCCCGGCCCTACGTGATTCGCGGCGCCCTCGACGGTCTGCTCGGTCGTGCCGCCTCGGGCACCACGTTTCAGGCCGCCGGTCTGGTGATCCCATTCGGGACAGCGGCCGACACCCAACCACCCGCGGCTGGCGCCTCGTGGACGTTCGACGTGCTCTCGGGCACGACGCCGCTCACCTCGGTGATCGACCCGAACCTCTTCAGCACCAGCACCACCACCACCACCTGTCCCCTCAACGTCAACGTCGTCGGAGCGCTCCAGCTGCCAGGCGGCGTGGTCTTCGAGCCGCTGCGTGGTCGCGTTCTCGTGGCTTTCCCGTCGACCAACGTGGTGGCCGAGTTCGACCCGCTTCGCGTGGGAGCTGGTCCCATCGGGCCGAATGAGGGGGTCATCTGCCATCGGTAGTTTGGACGAGCGGCGAATTGGAGCTATCGTCGCCGTCGTTCGCCGCCTTCAGGCGGTGCCCCGAGAGCCGACAGACATGATGGATCCGAGCAGCCGCCCACCGCGAAAAGTCTCGATCGCCGACCATATCTGGCAGGCGTACGAAGACATGGCCTCGCAGATGGGCTCCGATCGCGACGCGCTCATCAATCAAGCGATGTTCATGTTCGCGCGACTCAATGGGTTCCTCGACCCTGCGGGCGCAGCGAATGGAGCAGCCCCCGGCCCACGGCCTGTTCCCGTTTCGAACGGCACGCCTGCGCCTCGTCCACCTTCGCAGCGTGCTGGCGCTCCGCCGATGCTCCAGCCAGCGCCGAAGCCGCCTCCGCGCGCCGCGCCCGAGCCCGCCCAGCAGTCGATGGACGACGACCCGGTTCGTCGCGAGGTCCAGGAGCGCGTGCTCGAGACGGCTGCCGAGCTCGAGCGCCTCATTCAGAACAAGCGGGGCGGCAACGCTGCACCCCCGCCGCCTTCAGAGCCTGAAGGCGACGGCATCGACATCGACGATCCGGGTGGTGATGCCTCCGGTGCGCCCGCGCTCTACATGATGGTCGAAGGCGGCGAGCTCGATCGCATCGCGAAAGATCGGTTCGTGATCGGCCGCGGCAAGCACTGCGACTTCGTCATCAACTCGGGCAAGGTCTCTCGCGAGCACGCGGTGATCACGCGCGAGGGCAACGACTACTTCGTCGAAGATCTCGGCAGCTCGAACGGCACCTGGTTCAACAAGCAGCGCATCAAGCGCCGCAAGATCGAAGACGGCGACGAGTACTTCATCTGCAGCGACAAGGTGAAGTTCGTCTACCGCTGACGTGCCTCCTCCAGAGTTCGTCCTGTGGCCGCTGATCGGAATCTCCGCAGTGGCCGCGGCCGTGTTCGACGTGAAGAAGGGCTCGATTCCCGCGCCGCTCGCGTGGGGAACGCTCGTGGTGGCGCTCGTGCTCCGCCTCGCTTTCGGTGGCGTCGGCACCATCGAGACGGGTCTGCTCTCGGGGCTGCTCGGCGCCCTGGCGTGCGCCGTTCCTTTCGCGGTGCTCGCGCTCAGTGGTCCGCGCGTCGGGTGGAACGACGTGAAGCTGCTCGCAGCGGTCGGCGCCGGCTTCGGCGTGCCACGGGCGCTCGCCGCGGTGCTGCTGATCTCGGTCGTCGGCGCGCTCGCCGCGATCTTCTTCGTGGTCATCAGGCGGGGTGGGTCTGCTAGCGTCCGCCCTCCGGAATCGAACGCAGTACCGCGCGCGGCCGTCGACAGCGCACGGTCGATTCCCTACGGTGTGCCCATCGCGCTCGGAGCGCTCTGGGCGATGGTGTGGGCGGGACCAGCCGTACCGGACGTCGACGTGGCGCCGGAGGTCGAGGTCGTGGCTGATGGCGGGGTGCCTGCTGATGAAATGGTCGAACCTGAATCTCAGTGATTTCTCGGAGGGGATGATGCGCACCGGGTGGACTCGAACCTTCACCGCGCTTGCCGTGCTGACGTTGTCGACGTCGGCGCTCGCGCAAGAAGGCGGCAACATCAGCCTCGGCGTCGGCACGCAGAAGGTCATCACCGTGCCCGGCATCAACCGTGTCGCCGTCGGTGACGCGTCGGTCGCCGACGTGAAGACGATCGGCAACAACCAGCTGCTCATCATCGGCTCGTCGGAAGGCAAGACGACGCTCCTGATCTGGAAGAGCTCGGGCCAGCGCATCAGCTACCTGCTCAGCGTTCGCAAGCAGGACCCGAACGAGGTCATCACCGAGATCAAGAAGCTGCTCGGCGAGATCGAAGGCGTGAACGTTCGTATGGTCGGCGACCGCATCTACCTCGACGGTCAGGCGTACACGCAGGCCGACGCCGATCGCATCGACCAGGTCGTGGGCCTGTACCCGAACGTGAAGAGCTTCGTGAAGATCGCGCCCAACGCGAAGAAGCTCGTCGCGCAGAACCTCAACGCCGCCTTCCAGAAGGCCGGCCTCAAGAACGTGCAGGCCAACGTCGTCGGCTCGACGATCTTCCTCGAGGGGTCGGTCGAGTCTCAGCAGGATCTGCAGAAGGCCGAGCTGATCACCAAGGCCATCGGCGAGAAGGTGGAGAACCTGCTCACCGTCGGTATCAAGCGCATGATCTTGAGCGAGGTGCAGTTCGTCGAGATTCGGCGCGAGTCGAAAGACCGCTACGGCATCAGGTACCCCCTCGACATCTCGGGCACTGCGAACGCCACCGTCAGCATCACGCGCGATCTCTTCCCCGGAAACTTCGGCGAGGGCTTCTTGCGCTCGTTCGGTCTGGGCCAGGCGCAGTTCAACATCGGCTTCCAGAACAACGACGGCTACGGCCGACTGCTCGCCCAGCCCAAGCTCGTCTGCGCCTCGGGTGAGCAGGCCGAGTTCCTCGCTGGTGGCGAAGTTCCGATTCCGCTCATCACGAACAACCAGTTCGCGGTGGAGTTCAAGCCGTACGGCGTGATTCTGCGCCTCAAGCCCACCGCCGATCGCACCGGCAACATCCAGACGAACATCGAGGCCGAGGTGTCAGAGGTCGACCAGTCGGTCGCCGTCTCGCTCGGTGGTGGTGCGTCGATTCCCGGCTTCCGCACGCGCAAGGTGAAGACGAACGTGACCGTGCGCCACGGTGAAACGATCGTTCTCTCGGGCGTCTTCGCCCACGACGAGCAGAAGTCGGTCTCGAAGATCCCCGGGCTCGGTCACATTCCGATCATCGGCGAACTCTTCAAGAACCGCGCGTTCGACTCGAACAAGCGCGAGCTCGTCATCTTCGTCACGCCCCGAATCGTGAACCCCGACTCCGAGAAGATTCGCACGATCATCGAAGACGTGAAGAGCCGCTACAAGCAGGCGCGCGGCGAAGTCACCTTCGGCATCTTCGACTGATTCTCCCCAGAGCAGCGCTTCGACGCTCGCGCCGAGCTTCGCGCTCGTGTGGGCTCAGGTGTGTCTCGTGCGCGTCGGTCATCTGGCCGCGCGTGCCGCAATTTCCGAGCGGTGTCGAAGCCTTGTCACAGGGGCTTCTCTGCTACGATGCCGCCGCATGTTTCTCATCACGCTGACCGAGAAGGGCGGCGAGTCCGAGCAGCTGACCTTCGAGAAGGAAGAGGTCACGATCGGCCGGCTCGCGGGCAACGACATCGTCCTGAACAAGGGCAACGTGTCGAAGTACCACTCCCGCATCGTCCTCAAGGACGGCAAGTACATCGTGGTCGATCTCAAGTCGACGAACGGCACGTTCGTGAACGGCAAGAAGATCGGCGCGCCGCAGGTGGTGCGGCCCTCCGACAAGATCTACGTCGGCGACTACATCATCAACGTCGAGGCTCCCGAAGAAGGCGCTGAAGAGGGCGGCGACGAGACGGGCTACGCGCCCGACGACGAAGAAGAGCAGCCGCAGGACGAGGAGTACGAAGAAGACGCGGCCGAAGACGAAGAGCCGCAGGACGAAGAGCCTCAGGAAGACGAAGAATACGAAGAGGAAGAAGAAGCGCCGGAAGAGAAGAAGAACATGCCGGCGTCACTCGCGGCTGCGCTGCGGAAGAACCGCAAGCACATCGACCCGCGCCTCGAGGCCTACGCCAACCTGCAGAAAGACATTCACGACCGGCTCATCGAGTACCTCGACCTGCGCCGCCTCGACATGGATCGCCTCGGCGACGAAGAGCTCTGGCGTCGCACCGAGAAGGCCATTCGCGACATCGTCGACCAGATGGAGGCCGACCAGGAGATTCCCGAAGACATCGATCGCGAGATGCTGCTGACCGACGTGCTCAACGAAGCGCTCGGTCTCGGCCCCCTCGAGGCGTTCCTCGCTGACGACGAGATCAGCGAGATCATGGTGAACCACGCCAACCAGCTCTACATCGAGAAGAAGGGCAAGCTGATCTTGTCCGACAAGATCTTCTCGTCGAATCAGGCGGTGCTCGGCGTCATCGAGCGCATCGTGGCCCCCATCGGCCGCCGCATCGACGAGTCGAGCCCCATGGTCGACGCGCGCCTCAAAGACGGCTCGCGCGTGAACGCGATCATTCCGCCGCTCGCGCTCAAGGGCCCGTGCATCACCATTCGCAAGTTCAAGCGTGACGCGCTCGCGATCGAAGATCTCATCAAATACAAGACCGTCACGCCGATGATGGCCGAGTTCATCGAGATGTGCGTGAAGGCCAAGCGCAACATCGTCATCTCGGGAGGCACTGGCTCGGGCAAGACGACGACCCTCAACGTCGTCAGCTCGTTCATTCCCGAAGACGAGCGCATCATCACCGTCGAAGACGCCGCCGAGCTGCAGCTGCGCCAGGAGCACTGGGTGCAGCTCGAGTCACGCCCGCCCAACCTCGAAGGCAAGGGCGCGATCACCATTCGTGATCTCGTGAAGAACTGCCTGCGAATGCGCCCCGAGCGCATCGTGGTCGGTGAGTGCCGCTCGGGTGAGGCGCTCGACATGTTGCAGGCCATGAACACCGGCCACGACGGCTCGCTCACCACGCTGCACGCCAACACGCCGCGCGACGCGCTCGCCCGCATGGAGACGCTCGTGCTCATGGCCGGCATGGATCTGCCGGTGAAGGCGATTCGCGAACAGATCGCCTCGGCCGTGCACATGATCATTCAGCAGACGCGCTTCAACGACGGCAGCCGTCGCATCGCGTACATCACCGAGATCTCCGGCATGGAGGTCGACATCATCACCCTCCAGGACATCTTCTATTTCAAGCAGGAGGGCTTCACCGAAGACGGCCGCGTGCGCGGGCGTTACGTGGCCACCGGCTTCGTGCCCAAGTTCTACGACGAGCTGCAACGCCGTGGCGTGCCCGTGAACATGGGCATCTTCCGCGAGGAGTGACGAACGATGCCCACCCTCGTCATCAAGAACCCCGACGGGACGGAGCAGGAGCAGGACTTCGGAGACCAGCTGACGATCGGTCGAGCCGAGGGCAACGACCTGATCCTCGCCGAGGGCGGCGTATCGCGAAAACACGCGCGCTTCTTCCTCGAGGGCGACGATCTCATGGTCGAAGACCTGGGCTCGGCCAACGGCACCATCGTCAACGGCGAGCGCATCGAAGGCCCGACGAAGCTCGAGCCCGGCGCCGCAATCGTGCTCGGCGACTACGAGGCGAGCGTCAAGACGGGCTCGAAGGCCCGCCCGAAGGTCGACAAGTCTCAGGCGAAACCGTCAGGGCGCGCGACCGGCCAGCTCAAGCGGCCCGCCTCACTGGCGAAGGCGGGTGAAGGTCGCTCGACGAAGGTGATGCCGGTGGTGAAGCCGCCGTCGTCTCCTGGCGCCAAGCGGCCGTCGCGCGCTGGCTCGTCGGGGCCTGCGCTGCGCGGGCTCTCGGGCACCGTCACGGGCAAGAGCTTTCCCCTCTCCGGGGTGATGGTGGTCGGGCGCGTGGCTGGCGTCGACGTGCGTGTCGATGACGACTCCGTGAGCCGCCGGCACGCCGAGCTCGAGGCGAAGGGCGGCGAGGTGGTGCTGCGCGATCTCGGCAGCGCGAACGGCACGACGGTGAATGGCAGCCCGATCGCCGAAGACACCACGCTCGCGCCGGGTGACATCATTCAGTTCGGCGTCGTCGAGATGATGTTCGAAAACGGCGCCGCGTCTGGCGTGAAGCCTGCCGTTCGCCCCTCGCGCGGTGGTCCCCGCCCGCGCCGCGGAGGCATGGACGAGGAGCCCATCGAGTCGCTGGCGACCGAAGCCACCTCGACGATGGACCCGAAGAAGAAGCGGCTCTTCATCATCGGCGGCGCGGTGCTCTCGCTGCTCTTCGTCGCGGTGCTGGTGAAGGGCCTCACCTCGGATGGTGGTGGCCCCGCACAGCCCAACAACCCCGGAACGCCCGGGCCCCCGAAGCCGCCTCCCGACCCGGCAGACGAGATCGAAGAGCTGCTGAAGGTCTGCCGCACCTACGCGAGCTGCGAAGGCCGCGTCGCCGACTGGGGCAAGGCCGAGGCCGCCTGTTCGCGCATTCTCGACATCGAGCCGATTCACGGGCCGGCGAACGATCTGATGAAGCGCATCAAGTACGAGCGCGCCGCCGAAGACGCCTTCCTGAAGGGCAAGGATCTGGCCGCGTCGGGCCGGCTCGAAGAGGCGCTCGACTCGTTCGCGAAGGTGAAGCCCTACTCGAAGGAGCTGGTGGGCTGCTTCTTCCTCGACACGCTCTCGGCCGCGAAGCCCGTCGTCGAAGAGGTGAAGAAGGGCGTCGGCGCCGAGTGCAAGACCTACGCGTCGAACGCCCGCTGGGAGAACGCGCTCAAGCGCTGCGAGGTCTACATGCGCCTTGCCTGCCAATCGATGACGCCCGACGAGCTCGACCCGCCGTACCCGCTCAAGGTGAAGCTCGACGGGCCCGTGGGCAAGAACGACTGGCGCCCGAAAGACCCGAACCACATCAACTTCCGCAAGGCGCGAGAGAAGCTCCGCCCGGGTGACGCTCCCTGGAAGTGCCCTGACATTCCCGCGTTCCGGCCGCCTGCTCCGCCGCCCGACCCCAGCAAGATCGCGATTCAGGAGTTCAAGGATCGCTACAAGGAAGAGGCGATGGGCCGCTCGCTCATTCTCTACTACCAGGGCGCTTTCGCAGAGGCGGCGGTGCCGCTCCAGAAGGTGATCGAGAACGTCAACAAGTCACAGCTGCACGACGAGGCCCGTGGGCTGCTGCTCGACGTCACCAACGCCATCTCGTACTTCAAGACGGGCCAGACCGAGCTCTCGAACGATCGCCCCGAGAAGGCCGAAGAGCCCATGCGCAAGGCGCTCGCCCTCGACGAGAAGCTCGTGCTCGGTGAGCGCTACGGAAAGCTGAAAGACGACGAGAAGCGCAAGGCCCTCGAGAACCGCTCCTCGTTCGTGCGCAAGGGCATCATCGAGGGCATGTCGAGCACCTGCTACCTGAAGGGAAAGACCCAGGCCGACAAGAAGGACTTCCGCGCAGCCTGCAAGGTGTGGAAGCTGGGGCTCTCGTTCTCGCGCGCCAATGCCGATCTGCTCAAGGCGGGCTACTTCTGCACGCAGCGCGCGAAGGAGGCTCTCGACAAGGCGATGAACTCGGGCTCGTGCGAGCAGCTCAAGGCGGTGCTCGATCTCGCGGTCGACGGTGACGGCTACCGTGAGCAGGTGCAGGAGATGCTCGACCAGAACTGCAAGTAGGCTACGAGCGCGGGCATGGCCGTTCAGGGTGATCTCTTCGCGGCAGCCCCGCCTCCGCCGCCTCCAAAACCAGCGTCGACTCCCGAGGCCCCCGAGCCGCCGAAGGGCCCGCCCACGCTGACGCTCATCGACGCGTCTGGCTTCGTCTTTCGCGCGTACCACGCGCTCCCGTCCCTCACGACGTCGAAGGGCCTGCCGACCCACGCGGTGCTGGGCTTCACGCGCATGCTGCTCAAGCTGCTCCGCGAGCGGAAGCCGACGCACCTCGCGCTCTGCTTCGACAAAGACAGCCGCCGCGGGCGCCTCGCCATCGACCCCAACTACAAGGCCAACCGCGAGGCGCCGCCGCCCGATCTCTCGCAGCAGTTCGACCTCATTCGACGGGTGGCCGCGACGCTCGACGTGCCCATTCTCGAGGTGCCGGGCTGGGAGGCCGACGACGTGATCGCGACGCTGGTGAAGCGCGCTCGCAGCCAGGGCATGGCCACCGAGATCGTCACCAGCGACAAGGACTTCTTGCAGCTGCTCGCGCCCGACGTGTCGATCTACGACCCGATGAAAGACGCTCCGATCGGCGCCGCCGACGCACGCGAGCGGTTCGGCGTCGAGCCCTCTCAGATGCGCGAGTACCAGGCGCTGGTGGGTGACGCGATCGACAACGTGCCGAAGGTGCCCGGCATCGGCCCCAAGACGGCGGCCGAGCTCGTGAAACGCTTCGGCACCGTCGAGAACCTCATCGCCCACGTCGACGAGATCGAGAAGCCGAAGCTCAAGGCGTCGATCAAGGAGAACGTCGAGCAGCTGCGCCGCGCGTACCAGCTCGTGTCGTTTCGCGACGATCTCGAGGTCGAGGCCGACCCTTCGGCGCTCGGGGTTCGACCGATTCACAAGCTCGAGGCGCGCGCGCTCTTCACCGAGCTCGAGTTCTACCGGCTCATCAACGAGATGCCGGCCGCCGACGCGACGCCGCTCACGAGGGAGGCCACGATCGTTCATGACGCTGCTTCGCTCGCCGCGCTGAAAGAGAAGCTCGCGGTGGTGAAACGGCTGTCGGTGATGCCGCACTACGAAGGTGAGCCGCACACGGCGAACGTGCTCGGCTTCGGCCTCGCGCTGCAGGGTGACGGCGTGTTCTTCGTCGACGTGCGCACGTGCGGCGCGGCCGAGGTGAAAGACGCGCTGGCGATCGCGCTCGCCCGTCCAGAGTGCGAGGTCGCGACCCACGACGCGAAGGGCCTGCTCCACGTGCTGCGCCGGCTCGGGCTCGAGCCGAAGCGCGTGTGGGCCGACGTCGAGCTGCTCTCGTACCTGCTCAACCCGTCACGCAAGGAGCACGCGCTCACCGATCTCGCGCGCGAGCGTCTGCGGCAGGAGCTGCCCACCGTTGCCTCGTTGCTGGGTGGGCGCGATCACGTCGTCGTCACGCAGCTGAGCGCCGGGCAGGTGGCGCCCGCGCTGGGGGCCTCCGCCGACGCGATCGGCCGCCTGGCCGAAGATCTGTGGACCGAGATCGAAGGTGTCGGCCTGGCCACCGTCGCGAAGGAACTCGAGTTCCCGCTCATCGCGATTCTGGCGCGCATGGAGCAGGCCGGCGTGTTGATCGATCGCGACGCGCTCAAGGAGATCTCGGCGCAGGTCGATGCCTCGTGCGAGCAGCTCCTGCAAGAGGTCTACAAACACGCGGGCCGCGAGTTCAACGTCGGCTCTCCGCTGCAGCTCGCGCAGGTGCTCTTCGACGATCTCAAGCTGCCGGTGCTCAAGCGCAACAAGACCGGTCCCTCGACCGATCACGAGGTGCTCGAGAAGCTGGCCGAAGAGCACCCGCTGCCGAACGCGATCATCGAGTACCGCAACGTCGCCAAGCTCAAGAGCACGTACCTCGACACGCTGCCCACCCTCATCGGCGTCGATGGCCGGGTGCGCACCACGTTCCACCAGGCGGCCACTGCGACGGGCCGCCTCTCGTCGACGAACCCGAACCTGCAGAACATTCCGATTCGCACCGAGCTGGGAAAACAGATTCGCCGCGCGTTCGTCGCAGCGCCGGGCCACGTGCTGGTGTCGGCCGACTACTCGCAGGTCGAGCTGCGAATTCTCGCGCACATGGCGCACGACGATGGGCTGGTGAAGGCCTTCGCCGAAGCCGCCGACGTGCACGTGCGCACCGCCGCCGAGGTGTTCCAGGTACCCGAAACCGAAGTGACGGGTGATCAGCGCCGCGCCGCGAAGATGGTGAACTACGGCATCGCGTACGGGCTCTCACCCCACGGGCTGTCGGCGCGTCTGCGCATTCCCGTCGAAGAGGCCAAGTCGATCATCGACCGCTACTTCGCGCGCTTCCCCGGCATCGCTCAGTACATCGACGAGACGGTGCTGAAGGTGAAGAAGACGGGCTACGTCGAGAGCCTCTTCGGCCGGCGCCGCTACATGCCCGAGATCGTCAGCCGCAACCGGTCGATCGCCATGGCCGCCGAGCGCGCGGCGATCAACATGCCCATTCAGGCCACCGCCGCCGATCTGGTGAAGCGGGCGATGCTCGAGATGGAGAAGCGCCTCGTCGGCTTCAGGAGCCGCATGCTGCTGCAGGTGCACGACGAGCTGCTCTTCGAAGTGCCCGACGACGAGCTCGCCGCCGTCGAGCCCCTCGTTCGTGAGGTGATGACGAAGGCTGCCGAGCTGCGCGTGCCGCTCCTCGTCGACGTCGGCCACGGGCCCTCGTGGGCCTCGGCGCACTGACATTGTGCGTCTGATTGGAAAGACCCGAGGCTAAGGTGAAACGCGCATGACGGATCGTACGAGAGTTCGCACCGACCCCGGCGCGCTGGTGAGTGGTCTGGCTGCCAAGCTGAACGAGCTGGAGCAGGCAGTCAGTCGCCAGAACGAGCGCTTCTCGGCCGTCATCGACGTCGGCACCCAGCTGTCGGCGGCGCGCGACGTCGACGCGCTGCTCCGCACCGTGATGGACCGCCTCACCGGCCTGCTCGAAGCCGAGGCCGCCACGCTGTTCATGCACGACGCGAAGACCAACGAGCTCTGGTCGCGCGTGCTGAAGGGCGCGTCGATCAAGGAGCTGCGCCTGCCGGTCGACGCCGGCATCGCGGGGCACGTGTTTCGCTCGGGCAAGACGTTGCTGCTCGGAGACGCCTACGCCGACGTGCGCTTCAACCCCGACATCGATCGCCAATCGGGCTTTCGCACGCGGTCGATCATCGCGGCGCCGCTGCGGCACGTCAGCGGCAAGGTGCTCGGCGTGCTCGAGGTGCTGCACCGCAAGGTCGACGCCTTCACGGCCGACGATCGCTCCCTCGTCGAGGGCGTCGCCACCCAGATCGCCGCCGTGTTGGACAACGTGCTGCTGCTCGATCAGCTCCGCGCGCGAAGCGACGAGCTCGCCCAGCGCGTGCGTGAACTCGACCTGCTGTACGGGCTCGAGCGCGCGGCCTCTTCGAGCGATCAACACGTCGATCTGCTCGAGCGCATTCTGCAGACGGCCATCGACTCGGTGGGCGCGAAGGCGGGCAGCATTCTCGTCGCCGAAGAGGAGCGCGACAGCCTCTACTTCCGCAACACGAAGGGCGAGAAGAGCGACGCGCTGACCTCGGTGCGGCTCAAGACGGGGCAGGGCATCGCCGGCTACGTCGCTCTGACGGGGCAGACCGTGCGTGTCGATCGCGCGGACGACAGCGAGCACTACGACAAGACGATCGCCCGAAAGCTGGGTGTGTCGATCGGCGCCGTGCTCTGCGTTCCGATTCCCGGAGACGAGGGCCGACTGGGCTCGCTCGAGCTGCTGAACAAGAAGGGCGGGTTCAGCGAGGCCGACGAGCGGCTGGCGGTGTTGCTCGCAGGGCAGATCGGGCGCGCGTTTGCGTCACGCCAGAGCCGCGAGGAGCAGGAGCGCAAGGCGCGCATGGCGTCGATCGGCCAGATGCTCGCGGGCGTGTTGCACGACCTGCGTACGCCGCTGACGGTGATCGCCGGCTACGCCGAGATGATGGCCGAAGAGCCGACCGACACGGCCCGCCGCGAGATGGCGCAGTCGATTCTCGCGCAGCTCGATCACGTAGCGGCCATGCAGCGAGAGACGCTGGCCTTCGCCCGCGGCGAGAAGTCGGTGCTGCTGCGCCGCGTGTACCTGCACGTCTTCATGCGCGAGCTCGAGGAACAGCTCGCCCGGGAGTTCGAGCAGTCGAAGGCCGAGCTGAAGGTCGTCACGACCTATACGGGCGCGGCGCGCTTCGACGAGAACAAGATGAAGCGCGTGATCTTGAACCTCGCCCGCAACGCGATCGACGCCATGCCCGACGGCGGCAAGTTCACGCTCACCTGCGAACGTGAAGCCGACGACGTCATCTTCCGCGCGGCCGACACCGGCAACGGTGTTCCCGAGGCGATCGCCGATCGGCTGTTCGAGAGCTTCGTCACCTCGGGCAAGAAGAACGGCACCGGCCTGGGCCTCGCCATCGTGAAGAAGATCGTCGAGGAGCACGGCGGCGCGATCACCTTCAAGTCGCGGCCAGGCAAGGGCACCACGTTCGAGGCGCGAATTCCGGCGGGCGTGCCGGCCGACTAATCCTGCGCGCGGAAGAGGCGCAGGCCCGGGCGGCCACCCATCTCGAGGTAGAAGCCAAACTGGAAGTGCACCGTCTGATCGGTCGCGATGAGCCCCGCGGGCGGGTTCGGGAACGGCTGAGCGCGCTCGAACGCCTTCACCGCCTCGAGGTCGAGGAAGTCGAGGCCCGACGACTTCTCGACCCACGCTTCCTTCAGGTGGCCGTCGGGCGTGAGGGTCACCTGCAGCAAGGTCTGGCGGTCACGCCCGCCGTAGATCTGCAGGGTCGGGTCTCGGAGCCGCAGCTGCGCGTTCGGGTTCCAATGCTGGCCAACCGACTGCTTCACGCGATTGAAGAACGAGGCGTACTTCCACTCGCGGGTGTTGAGGAACGTGCCTTCACCTTCGTCGACGTCCTGCAGGTGATCGTTCGCGGCCGCGCCAGAGACGGAGTCGAGCACCGACGGCGACGGCAGCAGGTTCACACCCACCTCGAGCCCCTTGCGGCCCTCACTCCCGTCGGTCTGCGCGCCGACCGTGCCCATCTGCAGGTTGAGCCGGTTCGAGTTGCCCTTCATCGCCTCGGTCTCGGTGCGGTTCGCGATGACGGGCCCGCCCGCTCCGAGCGTGGGCGCCTTGATCGTGAGCTCGGACTGGGCCTTCTGGTTCGGCACCTCGATCGCCATCGCCTTCGGCTGTTCGGTGAGCGGGCGATCGTCCTGGCCGACGCCGTTGTTGCCGCTCACGATGGCCTGCTCGACGGGGTCGGTGCCTTTCGCGTCGACTGCCTTCGTCGAGGTCCGCTGGGGCATGGCGTTTCGGTAGAACGCGGTCTGCTCCTTCGCGCGCGTCTCCTTCTTCACGGTGTTGTTGGTCTCGGCGGCGAACTTCGCATCGGGCGCGACTTCACCGTTGCCCGGCGCGACGTCGACGACCTGACCCGGCGCCTGTTCGGGCACCTTCTTCTCGACCTTCTTCTTCTCGGGGCGCTCCTTCGCCTTGCTCGCCAGCGAGGGCGCATCGGGGCCGCGGTTCTTCTCGAACTGCGCGGCGGTGAGCGGCCTGAACGAGACGGGTCGATCGGCGACGCGGCCCTGGCGTTTGAGCGGCGGCGTGTCGAGCTTGAGGTGCGAGAGGAAGAGCAGCACCAGCAGCATCACTCCGTGGCCCGCCAGCGCGAACACGAAGGCCAGACCGGCACGGAGCAGGGTCGGCTCTTTCGGCGCGTCGTGGCGGGGAACCAACAGCACGGGCTCGAAGCATAACGCTGGCGCGCCGCGACGACAGGGCCCGAAAAGGCCGTGAATTCAGGCGGGTAGGTCGTGGGTCAATAGACCCGGCTGACGGTCGCCCCGCCGAAGTAGTGCTCGAGAATCTGCTGGTACGTCTGACCGGCCTCGGCTCGGCCAATCGCGCCCGTCTGGCACATGCCGACGCCGTGGCCCCAGCCGCCGCCCGTGAAGACCCACGCTGTGGGGCGGCCCTTCGCGTCGCGCTCGGCCTTCAGCTCGAACATGGCGCTGTTGAGGTTCGAGAAGAGGCGACGAATGACGAGCTCGCCGCGAATCGTGGTCGCGCCTTCTTCGCCCGAGATCTGAAGCAGCCTTGCGCGCCCCGAGACCCCACGCTCGCTCACCGTCATCGCCATCACGCGGCCGACCGAGAACTGCGCCAGCTTGTCGTCGACCTCTTTTGCCGTGAAGCGCTTCTCCCAGCGGAATTTCGTGGGCGCCGCGAAGGTCGACAGCCGGCAGGCGTAGGCGCCTTCGGTGGTGAGAAAGCCCTTCAGGTCCTTGCTCGGGCTGGGCGTCGCGGGTTTTCCAGGCAACAGATCGGGCACACCGCGCAGCGCCTGATTCGGCACGCCACCCCAGACGATCTCGTTGTGCTCGGTGTGGCCACCGCACACGGCGCTGTAGACGGCGTCGACGAGGCGGCCGTCGAGATCGAACAGCATCTCTCCGCGCGTGGCGTCGACGGCAGCGTTGGTCGTAGCGGCCTCGCCCGAGACGCCGCGGTACACGGCGCAGTGCTGCTCGGTGCACAGGAAGTAGGGGTCGGCGACGTGTTTGAGGCCCACCTTCGCGAGCACCTCGGCGCGGGCGGTGACGGCCTGCGCTTTGAGCGCCTCGAGGTGCGCCTTCGCGAAGATCTCCGAGGGCACCAGGCCCTTGAGCAGATCCTCCATGCCGATCTGGTTGATGACGGCGATGCGGCCGGTGCGATCGGGCGAGAACTGAATCGCCCCGCGGTACGAGCGATCTTCGAAGTTGTGAAAGTCGTAGCCAACGCCGAACTCGACGCGTTTGACGTCGATGGGCGTGCCGTCTGGCGACTCGGCGACCAGCTTGTCCTGGGCGGTGGCGATGACGGTGCCGGCGCCGTCGAGCAGCTCGAGCGTGGCCTTCTGCGGGGTCTTCACCTCTTCGAGCAGCGAGGTGCGCACCTGGTACTTCGTGAGGATCTCGGCCTGCTGGGGCGCGAGCGAGGCGGGCGGGGCGGGGGGTTGATCGACGACCAGGACGTAGCGGCGCGTGTCGATCACCTTGCCGGCGATGCCGTACAGCGCTCCCAGCACCTGCGGCTTCGTCGACAGCCCGCGCTCGGTCCACTCCTGCTGCGCCGAGGCGAGGCCGACCTTGTCGTTGAACGCCACCTCGGCGATCTGAATGCGCGCGACCAGCTCGGCGGGAGCGCCCTTCACGAGCTTCACCTGCCAGTCGGTGCCGGCGGGCCCTTCGACGACCTTCTCGACGGGCTGCCGCTCCACCACCGACGACACACGAAAGCGCAGGCGGCCCTTCGAGCCGAACGAGACCGCCGCGTTGCCTTCCATCAGCCGCACGGGAATGACGGGGGCTCCGTTGCGGAAGTCGAGGCGGCGCGACTCGGCGGCGCCCGGCGCGGGGGGAAGGTCGGCGCTTCGCGTGGTGACTCCGGCGTCAGCGGCCTTCGGTGCAGGCGGCGGCGGCATCGGCACGTCGGCCGGAGGTGCAGCGTGCGCGCAAGCGGCACAGAGGGTGACGAGCAGCGCTCCACGAAACACACGGCACCCGGAAACGACGAAGCCCGAAGTGCCGGCCCCGTGAGGCAGGCAACTTCGGGCGTTTGAGAGGCGGCACCCGGATTCGAACCGGGGGATGAGGGTTTTGCAGACCCTTGCCTTACCACTTGGCTATGCCGCCGAACCGGGGGCGCTTTTACGTAGAAGAATTCCGAAACGCAACGAAGCAGACGGGTCGAGGCGGGCGACCTGACCAGCACTGGAGACGCCATGAGCAGCGGCTTTGCCACCTTCACCGAGGAGCACGAGGCCTTCCGACGCACCGTGCGGGCCTTCGTCGAGCGCGAGATTCTGCCCAACGTGAACGCCTGGGAAGAGGCCGAGGCCTTCCCGCGGGAGCTGTACGACAAGGCGGCCGAGCAGGGCTTCTTCGGGCTCAAGTACGACGAGAAGTTCGGCGGCTCGAACGCGGGCTACTTCTACGAGGCGGTGCTGCACGAGGAGCTCTCGAAGTGCCGCTCCGGTGGTGTGGCAGCGGGGTTGGGCGCGCAGGCCACCATCGCGACCGGTCCGCTCCATCTGTTCGGCAACGACGAGCTCAAGCAGCGCTTCCTGGCCCCGGCGATTCGCGCCGAGAAGATCGGTGCCTTCGGTGTCACCGAGCCGGGCGCTGGCAGCGACGTGGCCGGGCTCCAGACGACGGCGAAGCGCGATGGCGACTTCTACGTGGTGAACGGCTCCAAGACGTACATCACCAACGGCGTGGTGGCCGACTACGTCATCGCGGCCGTGAAGACCGACCCGTCACGAGGCCACAAGGGCCTCTCGATGTTGGTGATCGAGAAGGGCACGCCCGGCTTCGGGGTCTCGAAGAAGCTCAAGAAGCTCGGCTGGCGGGCGAGCGACACCGCCGAGCTCTTCTTCGACGACTGCCGCGTGCCGGTGAAGAACCTGCTCGGCGTCGAGAACGACGGCTTCGCGCAGGTGATGGGCAACTTCGTCTGGGAGCGCATCACGCTCGCGCTCGGCTCGGTCGGCGCCGCGCAGGACATTCTCGAGTTGGCCCAGAAGTACGTCACCGAGCGCCAGGCCTTCGGGCAGCCCGTGGCGAAGTTCCAGGTGGTGAAGCACGAGCTGGCCGAGATGGCGACCGAGCTCGAGGCGGCGCGGCAGCTCACGTACCACGCGCTCCGGCTTCACGCGGCGGGGGAGTGGGCGCTGGGCCCGACGGCGATGGCGAAGAAGTACGCGACCGAGATGTGCTGCAGGCTGGCCGACCGTGCGCTGCAGCTCCACGGCGGGGCTGGCTACATGATGGAGTACGACATTCAGCGGCACTGGCGAGACGCGCGCCTGGGGCCCATCGGGGGCGGCACCAGCGAGATCATGAACGAGATCATCGCGCGGCAGCTCGGGCTGTGACGCTCTCAACGCCCGCAGGAGACGCAGAAGCGGGCATCAGGCACGGCGCGCAGCCGATCGCGGCCGATGGCGCCACCACACTGCATGCAACGCCCCCACGTTCCGGCGTCGATTCGCAGTAGCGCGTCTTCGATGTCTCGCAACTCGATCTGAAGGGCATCGCTGGCGGGTTGAGCACGCAAGACCTCGCGACGAGCGACCAACGCACGACGCGCGTCGGCCGTCATCCCTGTGCCATACCCGACATGGTGGTTCCCGCCAGACATGCAACGAACCTTCGTGCAATTCGTGAACCACGATTCCGTGGCCCGGTCGCGGCGTTGAAACCTTGCTCCCGGTCAAGCCTTGGTAGGCGGGGTTCCATCAGTTCTCAACTCATTCTGTTGGGGTGAGGAAGCTGACATGGCAGGTGACGCACGTCTGAATGGTCCGGCCATAGGCATCGGCCACCGCGGCGTCGTCGCGGTTCTTTGCGGCCTCGGCGAGGGCTTTTGCGCGTTCGCGAAGCTCGTCCTGGAGCAAGAAGAAGCGTTCGGGCAGGGCGCTGTTCAGCTCGTCCCTCGTGTCAGGGAGAGGTCGGGTGATGCGGGGTTCGCCCGAGATGGTCTGGGCGACGGCCACGACGACGTCACGTCTGAGCAACACCACACCCGTGGCGAGCTGATTCAGATCGCGGCCGTGACGCTCCATGCGCCGTCGGAGCAACTGTCGCGCGAGCTCGTTCAGAATGGGCGGCGCCTTCTCGGTCTTTTCGACCTTCTCGGCGACGGGCCTGGGCTCCTTCTTCGGAGTCTTCTCGTCCGCGAACGCGGGGGACAGCGACAGCACCACGACTGCCAGGAGGAGAGGTCGCATGACTGCTTTCGGTAGCAAGCAGACGGCCACGATGTCGCTGTCGGCCCGACATGTGCAAAGCCCTGTAGCGAGGCCCGTAGCCGGAGGAGCACCATGAAGAAGATCCTCGTGGCGATCGATGGTTCAGAAGCGGCGATGCACGCCGTGCGCACCGCCGTGACGCTCGCGAAGGGGCTGCATGCCGATCTCACCCTCGCGCATGTGGTTCCTCCGACGTTCGTTCCCCCCGAGGTTCCCTTTGGCGTTCAGCCGTGGACCGACGAGGCCGTTCAGGCCGGCGAGCGGTTGCTCGAAGAGGCCGTCGCCGAGGCCGGCATCACCTGCGATCGCCTCAACGTCACGGGTTCACCGGCGGAGCGCCTGGCCGACATCGCCGATCAGGGCGCGTTCGATCTCGTCGTCGTGGGCTCGAAGGGACGGGGCGCGGTGGCTCGGATGCTGGTAGGGAGCGTCACCGACCGCCTCGTCCACATCTGCAAACGCCCGATTCTCGTGGTCCGCTAACCATCTCGCAGAAATTGCCGCCGCCCCAAGGGGCGCGCAGGAAATGCACTCATGGCACATCGAATCCTGGTGGTGGACGACGAGCAGAACGCGCGTGAAGGGCTCACGACGATCCTCCGAGAGGAAGGGTACGACGTCGTCGAGGCCGCCGACGGTGAAGCAGGCCTCGAGAAGCTGACGCAGACCAACCCTGACGCGGTGCTCTGCGACATCAAGATGCCGAAGATGGACGGCCTGCAGCTGCTCAAGCGGGCGCGCGCCGACGGCTTCGACAACCTGTTCATCATGGTGACGGCGTTCGGGAGCATCGAGACGGCCGTCGAGGCGATGCGGGGCGGGGCGCACGACTACATCACCAAGCCCGTCGACGTGAGCGCGGTGCTGGTGAAGCTCGAGAAGGCGCTCGAGACGCGGCAGCTGCGACGCGACAATGCGCTGTTGCGGGAGCGGCTGCACGAGAAGCACCGCTTCAACAACATCGTCGGCGAGAGCGGCGAGCTGCAGGCCGTGTTCGACGTGGTGAAGCGCGCGGCGCCGACGAAGGCGACGGTGCTGGTGCTTGGTGAGTCGGGTACCGGCAAAGAGCTCATCGCCCAGGCGATTCATGAAGAGTCGCAGCGGCGCGACAAGCCGTTCGTGAAGGTGAACTGCGCGGCCCTCAGCGAGACCCTGCTCGAGTCGGAGCTGTTCGGCCACGAGAAGGGGAGCTTCACGGGGGCGGCGGGCAAACGCGAGGGTCGCTTCGAGCTCGCCGATGGCGGCACGCTCTTCCTCGACGAGATCGGCGACGTGACGCCTGCGCTGCAGGTGAAGCTGTTGCGGGTGCTCCAGCAGAAGGAGTTCGAGCGCGTCGGCGGTACGCAGACGTTGAAGGTCGACGTGCGCGTGGTGGCGGCGACGAACAAGGATCTCGCGGCCGAGGTGAAGGCCAGCAAGTTTCGCGAAGACCTCTACTACCGCCTCAACGTGGTGAGCGTGACGCTGCCGCCGCTGCGCAAGCGCAAGTCAGACATTCCTTCGCTCGTGAGCCACTTCATCGAGAAGTACAACGACGCTCACGGCAAGACGGTGAAGGGCCTCGCGCCGGGCACGCTGAACGCCCTCTTGTCCTATGACTGGCCGGGCAACGTGCGCGAGCTGTCGAACGTGGTGGAGCGCGCCGTCGTGCTTGCCCGTGAGAACGAGCTCACCAGTGACGACCTGCCGGCGACGCTGCGTGGCCCGCGGCCGAAAGATCGCAGCCCCGACTCCCTCATTCCGGGCGCGACGCTGTACGAGATCGAGCGCGAAGCCATTCTGCGCACGCTCGAGATGGTCGACGGCTCGACCTCGCGTGCCGCCGACATTCTGGGCATCTCGGTGCGCAAGATTCAGTACCGGCTCAAGGAGTACGCGCAGCAGGACGCGGGTGCGCCGATTCCGTCTGACGATCACCACGAGCCGAACTGAGCGACGGCCGGCGTGGCCTCGGGCGACGAGCTGCTGAGCCTCGTGTACCAGTCGCCCGAGCTCGACGAGCCGCGGCTGGTCTATGGCGACTGGCTGCAGCAGCAGGGCGACGGTCGCGCCGAGTTGCTGGTGCTGCAGCTCGAGGCGAAGCCGGGGAGAGACGAGCTGGCGCGCGCGAAGGCGCTGGTTCGTCAGTTCGGCCGAAGCTGGCTGGGTCGTCTCGCGCCTGTGATCGCGAAGGGCACCGAGCAATTCTCCCGTGGCTTCCCCTCGGCCGGGGCCGTCACCTTCTCGACCCAGGCGCTGTGTGACGAGCTGACGGGGCTGCCAGCCTGGAACACCTTCACCGCGCTCGCGGGTGGCGTGCCTCATTTCTTCGTGGGCACCGAGCTGCGCGGGCTCGAGTCCCTCTCGGTCATGGGTGACGAGGTCGTGCCGCTGCTCGCCCGCCGGCCGTGGCCCTTTCGCAGACTCGAGCGGCTGTCGGTGCGCTGGTGCTCGTCGTTCACGCTGCCGGCGTTGAACGAGCTCGACGTACCGGCCTTGCGACACCTCGAGCTCGCGCCGAACCAGGGCGAACGCGAGCGGCTGCCAGGTGTGTTGGCGAAGCTCGAGCCCGTGGTGGGGCGGCTCGAGTCACTGCGTGTCGAGAGGCTGGGCGACGAGCCGACCCTCCGCGCGCTGCTGGCGAAGACCCGCTTGCGTCGGCTCGAGCTCGATTCGCCCTCGGTCGTGTTTCATCGGGTGAGGAACGTGTGGGTGCTCGAGGTGCTGCGCACGCCGAAGCGCCTTCCCTCGTTGAGCGCGTTGTTGCCGCTGGTCGCGGCGATCGTCGAGCCCGACGCGCGGTGGGGTGATCGGCGAGCGGGCGTTCGCGCCGACCTGCAGCGCCTCGGCCTCGAGCTGGTTCAGCTCTGATGGGGAGCGCGAGGCAGGCTGACGGTGAAGCGTGCGCCGCCCAGCGGCGAGCGGCTGACCGACATGGTGCCGCCGTGCTGCGTGATGATGGTGTGGGTGATCGGCAGCCCGAGACCTGAGCCCGTCGACTTGGTGGTGAAGAAGGGCTCGAAGATGCGATCGAGCTGCTCGACGGGAACGCCGGGGCCGTCGTCGTCGACGTGCACCTCGATGGTAGTGGGCTGCTGCTCGACCGACAGCTTCACGTGCCCGCCCTCGCGGGTCGCATCGAAGGCGTTGAGCAGCAGGTTCATGAAGACCTGGCGCAGCTGATCACCATCACCGAGTACGGCGCTGGCCTGGCCGATGTCGGCCTCGAGCTTCACCTTTCGTCGCTCGGCGTCGGTGCCGATGAAGGCGATCACCTTCTCGAGCACGGGCCCGAGCGGGAGTGGCCTGGGCGACAGGTGCAGCGGTCGCGCGAACTGGAGGAAGTCCTGGAGGATGTGCTCGAGGCGGCGAATCTCGTCTCGCACCAGCGTGAGCGGCTCCAGCAGCGGCGCTTGAATGGAGGGCTCGAGCTTACGCAGGCGTCGCTCCAGCACCGACAGCTGCAGGCCCGCGGCGTTGAGCGGGTTGCGAATTTCGTGTGAGAGCCCGGCCGTCAAGGTGCCGACCGCGGCGAGCTTCTCGGCCACCTGTGCGCGGCGGGCGAGCTCTCGCTTTTCCTGCTGCGCCTGCACGTGACGCACGGCCTTGTCGAGCGTCGACAACAGATCGGGCACGGGTGTGGGCTTGATGAGGTAGGCCCAGACGCCGGCGCGCACCGCCTCGGCGGCCGACTCCACTGACGCGTGGCCGGTGAGCAGAATCACTTCACAATCGGGGTTCTCGTTCTTCAGCTTGATGGCGAGCGTGGTGCCATCGCCATCGGGCAGCTTCAGATCGACGAGCGCCACCTGCACCCAGGCCCGGCCCACCTCGAGCGCCTGGCTGCACGACCCCACCGAGCGCACCTCATGGCCGAGCTCTTCGAAGATCTCGCGCAGGTTCTCGACGTAGGCGCGGTTGTCTTCGACGAGCAGCAGTCTCGCGGTCACGTGGGCTGGTACTCGCGGTAGAGCGCCTCGAGGCGGTTGAGCACCGTGGCCGTGTCGAAGGGTTTGAAGAAGCACTCCTGCGCGCCGGCGGCCTGCGCCTCGTCACGAAACGCCGTCATCACGATGGTGGGAATGCCGGGCCAGCGCTCGTGCACCCGCTGGAGCGCCTCGCCAAACCCGGCGTCGGGCAGCTTGAGATCGACCAGCACTGCGAAGGGGCGCGCCGAGACGCGGCCAAGCTCCTTCACGTCTGCAGCAGTGACCGCGGTGAGCCCGCGAGACGCCAGCGCCTCGGTGAGGTTGTCGGCGAGCGCGACGTCGTCTTCGACCAGCACCACCGCACCGCCGCGGCGCGCCGACTCGAGAATCTGGATCAGCCGGGGGATCTGCTGGGGCTTCGAGAGCACCGCGAGCAGGCCGTCGCGCCTGGCCATTCGCAGCAGCTCTTCCTGGCTGTAGGCCGAGAGGAGCACCGCAGGCAGCTCGCCGTCGATCTTCCTCAGCTCGCGCAACAGCTCGGCCCCGTTCATGCCAGGCATGCGCATGTCGGTGACGAGCGCGTCGTAGCGCTGTGCCTTCACCCGGGCGATCGCGTTCGGCCCGTCGAGGGCGATGTCGACCTCGGCGCCGGTGTCGCGAAGAATCTCGGCCAGGTTTTCGGCGAACGCTTCGTTGTCGTCCACCAGCAGGTAGTGACGAATCATGATGTGGCCTCCTGGAGCCGAACGGTGAACCTGGCCCCTCCGAGTGTTCCGCGTGTCGCGTCGATTGTACCTCCGTGCCGCTCCACGATGCGCTTGACGAGCGCGAGCCCCAGCCCGATGCCCTTGGGCTTCGTCGTCACCAGCGGCTCGAAGAGGCGGCCGACCACCGAGGGGTCGATGCCCGGCCCACTGTCTTCGATGGTGAGCTCGATGAAGGGGCCCACCTTCGTCGCGGTCACCACCACGCGACCCTGCGGAGAGGCTGCGTGAATCGCGTTGTCGAGCAGGTTCAGGAAGACCTGGCGCAGCTGAATCGGGTCGCCCGAGAGCTGGGGCAGCGGGCCCTGGGGGAACTCGATCGTCACGCCCTCGGGCCTGGTGATGGCCTGGGTGAGTGCGGCGAACAGGTCGTCGAGGCTGACGCGCTGGCGGCCAAGCGGTCGGTCGCGAATGAGATCGAGCAGCTGCGTGATGATGTCGTTCGCGATGTTCACCTGACCGGCGATGCGATCGAGGTGCTTGGTGACCTTCGGGTCGGCGTCGTTGCGCGACTTGAGAACGTAGATGCTGGTCTCGATGACGCCGAGCGGGTTTCGCAGCTCGTGGCCGATGCTGCCGACGAGCTGCCCGAAGGTGGCGAGCCGCTCTGCACGAACCTGCCGGGCCTCGAGATCCTGCCGGTAGGTGTGCAGCATGAGCGCGAGATCGAGATCGAGTACGCGCTCGAGTGCCACGCGGTGCGGCTCGTGCGAGGGCATCGGAACCGCGCCGAGCAGGTGCTGGCGCACGAGGTTCATGGCCGTCACCATGTAGTGCTGGGGCAGCCCGATGCGCACGTGCATGGAGCCGATGCGTGCGCGGCGCTCGAGGTAGGCCTCGTCCCACGGGCCGCGAAAGAGCTCGGCCATCCACTGGCGGAGCGTCACCTTCAGCTGGCCGACGCGTCGCTCGCCACGCTCGAGCGCAGCCCTCGCTTCGTCGTGCGCGAGCACCTGCGCGTAGAAGGTGTCGATCGTCTCGGGAAAGACGTGGGCGACGACGGGCTCGAGCTCTCGCAGGAGCCGCTCGTCGGCCTCGCTGAACCCGACGTATCGCTTCAGCTCTGCGAAGAGGTTCTGCATCGTGGGCCCGTGTATCGACTGCTTTCCGCCGAAGCAAACCTGTGCTGAAACCTCACGCCCATGGCGGAGGGACCGAGGGGACATCTGGTCTTCGCGTGCGGGGGCAGCCTGTACGCGGTTCCTGCCGAGCGGGCGTCTGAGGTCGTGAACCTGCCGGTGCTCACCCGTGTGCCGGGGGCGGCGCCGCACCTGCTCGGCGTGTTCGCGCACCGCGGCGAGGTGCTGCCGGTGATCGACCTCGCACGGCTCATCGGCAAGCCCGTCGACGAGATCTTCAAGCGTGTGGTGCTGGTGCGCGTCGGCAAAGGCGCGATGGCCTTCACGGCGACCAAGGTGATCGGAGTCGCTCCCATCGAGGGCGCGCCGCCGCGGCTCGGAGAGTCGGGCGCGCTCGCCTTCATGCACGGCCCGGCGCGCGTTCCCGCTGGGGAGTGCGCGGCCATCGAGCCCGAAGGGTTGCTCGAGTACCTCTCGAGGGGGCGCTGAGTGGCCTCGGTCGACGGGGTGGTGTTGTGCGTCGTCTCTGGCGCCCGCCTCGCCGTCTCGGCTGATCAGGTCGACGCGATCGCCACTGCCGAGGGGCCCGTCTGGGACGCGGGCGTCGCGTTCGGCGCCACCTCCGACCCGGCAGGGCGTGCGCTCCAATGCCTCGGGCGCCTCATTCGTTTCGACAGCATCGACGTGGTGGCCACGGTCGGGTTACCCGTGTTGCCGGTGCCCGCAGCGCTCGTGAACACCGCGCACGGTGCGCTGACGGGCTTCGTCGAGCTCTCGGGCACGTTGTGGCCGCTCGTCGCGCTCGATCGTCTGCTCGGCTTCCTCGAAGCGAGGTCGCGATGACGACGCCGCTGCCGAAGGGCCGCAGCCGGTGGATCACGAACCCCTCGACGATCGCGGCGCCGCTCGGCGTGCTGATCGGCGTCTCGTACGTGGCAAGCACCTTGTCGCTGCCGGAAGGAACCGGCCGTTGGTACGCCGGCCTCATCGTTGCCGTCGTCATCGTCTTCAACGTCTCGGCCGATCTCTGGGAGCAGACACGGCTGAAGACGATTCGTGGCCTCGGCGATGGCACGATCGCTCCGAGCCCCGCGACGCTCGAACAGGCCGCTCGCGAAGCGTCGCAAGCCGCTACGACGACCTTCTTCCTCGCGTTGGGGGCCTTCGTCGTGGGCTCGGGGGTGATCGCCGCGCTCTGGTACGCCATCGCCCATCCTCCGTTGATCGTGGCGGTGCGAATCGGGTTGGTCGGGCTGTTGGTGGGCCCGATCACGGCCGTGATGGCGAACCTGCTGGTGCTGCCCCGGGCGCGACGGGTGCTGCATGAGCTCGCCGCGGCCGGTTTGAGCCCCGACGCGCTCGCGCGCGCCGTGCCCGTTCAGTACGCGCTGCGCCGTCGACTGGTGCTCTACGCTGCGGTGGCCGTGTTGACGCCGATGATGCTGGTGGCCGACGCGAGCCTGGCCCGGTCGAACGAGATCTTCGAGAAGGTGCGGGCGCAGCCTGACGTGGCGAGCGCCAGGGCGGTGATGGAGGCCCAGAAGGCAGAGGGCTTCGGCGCGCTCTCGGGCCTGGGCGTGGTGACCGTCTTCATGGTGGTGCTCTGCGGGTGGCTGTCGGGCAGCGTGCTGGGCGACCCGCTCAACAAGCTCGGGCAGGAGACGGAGCGCCTCGCGAAGGGCCGCTACGAGCGTGGGCGGCTGGTGGTGGCGGAGAACGAGATCTGGGCGGCAGCGACCGCCATGACCGCGATGGAGGCGCACCTGCTCGACGCCGTTGGTGGCGCGAAGGAGGCCTCACGCGGCATTCGTGACGCCGCCGTCGAGCTGGTCGAGAACGGCACCCAGCAGGAGCAGGGCGCAGCCGAGCAGTCGGCCGCCTTGATGGCCACCACCGCGACGACCGAAGAGCTCGCCCGTAGCGCCCGGCAGATCTCGGCGAACGCCCAGCGCGTGTCGGAGATCGCGCGGGGAACGCTCGCGGCGGCGCAGGGCGGCAAGGCCAGCGCCGAGTCGTTCACCTCGGCCATGGGAGAGGTGCGCGGCGGCAACCAGGCCATCGCCGACTCGGTGGTGAAGCTGAACAAGCGCGTGCAGCAGGTCGGCCGCATCATCGAGTTCATCGACGGCATCGCCGACAAGTCCGACCTGCTCGCGCTCAACGCCGAGCTCGAGGGCCACAAGGCGGGCGACGTGGGGCAGGGCTTCGGGCTGGTGGCCGCCGAGATGCGCCGGCTCGCCGAGAACGTCATGACCTCGACCCGCGAGATCGCTCGGCTCATCGAAGACATTCGTGACGCGACCAACGCGGCGGTGATGGCGACCGAGGCTGGTGTGAAGGCGACGGACTCTGGCGCGGCCCTGGCGGCGAAGGTGAGCAACTCGCTGGGTGACATCGTCGAGTTCGCCAACCTCTCGGCTGACGCCATGCAGAGCATCAGCCTCGCCACGGTGCAGCAACAGGCGGGCAGCGATCAGCTCGTCGCCGCGATGGAGGACATCAACCGGTCGACGCGGAAGAACGTCGAGAGCGCGAAGGAGATGGCCAGCACGCAGACGGCGCTGGTGACGTTGTCGAAGGAGCTCGAAGAGGTCGTCGACACCTTCGGAGGCCGCTCGTGACGGCGCAGGCCAACCTGACGGCGTGGCTGCCCGGGCGAGGCCGATGGCTGATGCTGCCGTCGACGCTGGGCAACTCGTTGGTCGCGCTGCTCGCGGCCCAGTACGCCGCAGCCACCTTCCGGTTCCCCGAGGGCGTCATCGGCACCTTCTGGATTCTGGTGGTGACGGTGGCGTCGATGGGCGTGGGCCTCGCCGAGGTGGTGGCCTCGCGGCGGCTCGCGACGCTGCGTGGGCTCGCGGCTGGGCGTCTGCCCATCACCGACTCCAACCGGCTCAAGGCCATCGACGAAGCCCGTCGGTTCCCCGATCAGATCTCACGCCTCGGCGTGGTGATGTGGCTGCTCGCCGTCTCGTTCGTCGCGGTGCTGCTGTGGTCGATCGAGCAGGTGTCGTGGTCGTTGCTGGTGCGCATCGAGATGATGGGGCTCCTGTTCGGCCCGATGGCGGCCGTCGTCGTCGGGCTGCTCGTGGGGCGGCGGGCACACGCGGTCGTGGAGCGCCTCGCCGAGGGGCTCTCTCCCGATGCCATCGTCAGCGCGCTCGAGACGCCGACCGTCTCGGTGCGAAGCAGGCTGGTCGCCTTCACGGTGGTGATGGTGGCGTTGCCGTCGCTGGTCGCCATCGACGTGACGCGCGCGCTCGGCACCGACGTCATCGAAGGCTGGGTGGCGAGCACGGCCCCCGATCGAGACGCGGTCGCGGCGGCCGCGCAGACGATGGTGCTGCTCAAGACGGCCGTGTTGATTCTGCTGACGGCGGTGATGGCGACGGTGGCGGCTGCCGTGGGAGGAGGGCTCTTGGCCGACCCGCTGCAACGGGTGGCGGAGGAGGCGAGCGGCCTCGCCCAGGGTCGGCTCGATGCGGCGGCCCTGATCGCGGGTGACGGTGAGGTGTGGCTCATCAGCAACGTGTTCTCGCGGCTGAAGGAACGGCTCGTCGGGCTGGTGAAGAAGCTCTCGTCGGCCACCCTGGGCATCGCGCGCGCGGCGGGTACGCTCCAGCAGGCCTCGCAGGACTCCGAAGCGGGCGCTGCCGAGCAGGCCGCGGCGTTGAATCAGACCTCGGCGACGACGGAAGAGCTCGCCCAGAGCGCCCGGCAGATCGCCTCGAGCGCCGCGAGCGTGCAGGAACTCGCGCAGAAGACGCTCGAAGCGGCAGAGTCCGGGCTCGCGAGCGCCGACTCGTTCCGCGCGGCCATCGAGCGCATGCGGCAGGACAACCGCTCCATCGCGGCGGCCGTCGATCGCCTGACGGGCCGTGTCCAGCAGATCGGGCGCATCGTCGACGTGATCAACACGGTGGCCGATCGCAGCGATCTGCTCGCCTTGTCGGCCGAGCTCGAAGGCACGCGCGCTGGCGAGGTGGGGCGCGGGTTCTCGCTGGTGGCGGCCGAGATGCGCCGGCTCGCCGAGAACGTGCTCGAGTCGACGGCCGAGGTCGAAGAGCTGATCAGCGAGATTCGCACCGCCACCAGGCAGACCTCCGACGCGACCGAGCGTGCCCGCACCCTCACCGAGGGCAGCACCTCGCTCGCCGACGAGGTCGTGCGCTCGCTCACCAGCGTGGCGCAGTCGGCACGGCAGACCTCCGACGCGGTGCGCACCATCAGCCTCGCGACCCAGCAGCAGCAGACCGGCACCGATCAACTCGCCGAGGCGATGGCCGACATCCTGGGCATCACCCAGCAGAGCCTCGCCAGCACGCGTCAGCTCACCGCCGCCAACGAGCGGCTCCAGGCCCTCTCGACGGTGCTGGCCGAGGTGGTGAACCGCTTCGAGCAACGCGCATGAGCCTCAACCGCGAAAAGCTGCTCGCGCAGTTTCGTGAGCTCGTGGTGGAGCGGCTCGCCAAGGTGAACCGCGCGCTCATGTCGCTCGAGGCTGGCGCCGACGTCGAGGCAGGCAAGGCGTCGCTGCGCGAGCTGCACGGGCTGAAGGGCGAAGCGCGCATGATGGGCTTCGCCGAGGTGAACACCCTGGTGCACCAGATGGAGGAGCTGGTGCGCACCGTCGAGCCGCTCGGCTACGAGGTGGGCCCCGGGAGCGTCGATGCGCTGCTCGTCGCGTCCGACGCGGTGGGCGTGCTGGCGGGGGCCGTTCAGGGCGCTCCAGTCGAACTCCCGCGCCTGCTCGAGTGGTTGGGGCAGGCGATCGCGACCGAGAAAGCGCGTGTGGCGCAGGTGATGCCGGCCGCAGCCGCGGTGCCCGTGCCGCAACCTCCGCCGTCGGCACCCGAGGCGCGGCCAGCAGCTCCCGTCGTCGCCAGGCCGCCTTCGGCACCAGCGGGCTCCGATGCCGCCACGATTCGCATCAGCCAGCAGAGCCTCGAGGTGCTCACCAGCGCCGTGACGACGCTGCAGCAGGTCGGGCGGCGCCGCGAGCTGAACGCGTCACGACAGCGCGTGCTCGCGAAGGAGCTCGCGGTGCTCCAGCGCCTCGCGGAAGACCTGGGGCCCGAGGCGCAGGCGCTCGCCGCCCGGCTCGGCAAGGTGAAGGAGCTCTCGGGCGACATCAACCGGCTGCAGACGCTCATTCAGACCGACGAGGTGCGCGAGCTGACGGTGTTGACCGAAGAGATTCAGGCGCTGCGCATGCTGCCGCTCGGCCTTCTCTTCGACGCGTACCCGCGCATGGTGCGTGAGCTGGCGCGCGATCTCGGCAAAGAGGTCGAGCTGCGCGTCGACGGCGAAGACGAGCGCATCGATCGCACCGTGCTCGACGTGCTCAAAGATCCACTGCTCCACCTGGTGCGCAACGCCATCGATCACGGCCTCGAGCCCCGCGAAGAGCGCGTCGACTCTGGCAAGAACGCGAAGGGCACGCTCTGGCTCTCGGCGCGCCGAGAAGGTGAGCGGCTCGCCCTGCGCGTGCAGGACGATGGGCGTGGGTTGTCGGGGTCGACGCTGCGGCAGGTGGCCGTGCGCAAGGGGCTCATCGATCAGGCAACGGCCGACGGGCTGACCGATCTCGCCGCCATCGATCTCGTCTTCCTGCCGGGCTTCACCTCGAAGGACGAGGTCACCGACGTCTCTGGCCGTGGGGTGGGGCTCGACGTGGTGAAGACGCGGCTGCAGCAGATCGGCGGCGAGGTGACGGTGACGTCGTCGCCGGGCGAAGGCTCGACGTTCGAGCTCAAGGTGCCGCTGTCGCTGACGGTGGCGCCGGTGCTCTTCGTGCAGACGGGTGACGAGCGGTTCTGCGTGCCCGCGGCGAACGTGCTGCGGGCGCTGCAAGTCGAGGCGACGCAGGTGCGCGAGGTGGCGGGCCGCCCGGCCGTGGTGGTCGACGATGCCGTGCTGCCGTACCAGTCGATCGCCTCCATCCTCGCGGGAGCTCCGGAGCGGCCCGTCTCGGACGGAGAGGTCGTGCTCGTGGTGCGCGGGCGCGGCCAGACGGCGGCCATCGGCATCGATCGGGTGCTCGATGAACGAGTGCAGGCCATTCTTCCCCTCCGAGGGCTGCTCTCGCGCTTCGGGCACCTCTCGGGGGCGACGCAGCTCCCGGACGGCACCCTGGCGATGGTGCTCTCGGCGCCGCACCTCGTGGCCACGGCGCACGGCCGCGAGCTCAAGCTCTCTGCGCAGCTGAGCGCGAAGGTCGAGGCGCGCAGACGCCGGGTGTTGGTGGTCGACGACTCTCCGCTGACGCGCGAGCTGCTGGTCTCGCTGCTCGAATCGGTGGGCTACGAGATCGTCCAGGCGGGCGACGGGGCCGAAGCGCTCGACCGGCTCGCTCGTGAGGTCGTCGACGCCGTGGTGACGGACCTCGAGATGCCCACCGTCGATGGGCTCGAGCTGACGAGGCGCCTCAAGGTGCACCCGACCCTCAAGAGCCTGCCAGTGGTGATCGTCACGACACGTGGCAGCGAACAGGACCGGCGACGTGGCATGGAGGCAGGCGCCGATGGGTACGTGACGAAGGGCGACCTCGTGCGACAAGATCTGGTCGACGTCGTCGCGCGGCTGCTCGCCTGATGGCCGGGTGAACGAGTGGCGGGAGTTCGGGGACCGCAGTACGCAAAGGGTGAGTGACGACGATGAGCCGCAAGTGTCAGGTGCTGGTGGTCGACGACTCGCCGCTGTGTCGGCAATTGATCGTCGATGCCATCACGCGCGACCCCGACGTCGAGGTGGTGGGGCAGGCCGAGAACGGTGAAGAGGCCATCGCGAAGACGATCGAGCTCAAGCCGAACGTCATCACGATGGACGTCGACATGCCGGTGCTCGACGGGTTGGGCGCGTGCGAGCGCATCATGTCGGAGACGCCCACGCCGATTCTCGTGCTCACGGCCGACCCGCGGAACCAGGCGCCCGAGTTGACGCATCGGGCCCTCGCTGCCGGCGCCCTCGCGTTGCAGGTGAAGCCCGCGATGGATGCGGGCCCCGAGGCGTGGAACCTCGCGCGTGAGGTGAAACTGCTCTCGACGGTGAAGGTGATTCGGCATCTGCGTGGCGTGAAGAAGTCGACCAGCACCACCGGGGCCTTCTCGTCGGCGGGCTCGTCACCCTCCAGCGAGTCCCACGTTGCGCCAGGCGCGGCGTCCGCCGTCGGGCTCGTGGTGGTCGCCTCGTCGACTGGCGGCCCGCAGGTCGTGCACAAGCTCGTCAGCGATCTGCCGGCTGATTTCCCCGCGCCGGTGTTGATCGTTCAGCACATCAACGCGGCCTTCGCCGATTCGCTCGTCGGTTGGCTCGGCACCTCGGCCAAGCTGAAGGTGCGCGGCGCAAAAGATGGAGATCTGCTGACGCCGGGCACGGTGTTGATCGCTCCGTCGGGGTCGCACCTCACGGTGCCCTCGCGTGGGCGCGTCGCAGTGATGCCCGGTGAACCACGAGATGGGCACCTGCCTTCGGCGACGATGCTGCTCGAGTCGGCGGCGAAGGCGTACGGCAAACGCGTCGTCGGCGTGATCCTCACTGGCATGGGCAACGACGGCGTCGACGGCCTGGCGGCGATTCGGGCGGCGGGTGGAAAGACGATCGCGCAGAGCCAGGAGTCGTGCGTGGTGTTCGGCATGCCGGGCGCGGCGATCGCGAAGGGTGTCGTCGATCACGTGATTCATGGTGACGACGTGGGCAAGGCGCTGGTGCGGCTCGCGCGCGGGCAGGATCCGTCGAGGCCCTGAGTGGAGGGCGATCTCGACCTGCTCTTCGAGCTCGTCTCCCGGCGCAGCGGCAGCGCGTTGTCGAAGCAGCAGCGGGAGCGTGTGCAGCAGTGCGCCGAGCGGCTGCGTGGTGGGCGGCCGTGGCCCAGCTTCGTCGACGAGCTGCACGGCCGGCAGGGCGCGATGGCGCTGCTCGAGCTGCTGGCCTCGGCCTCGGTGCACAAGACCGATCTCTTTCGCGACGAGCCGCAGCTCGAGGCGTTGGAGCGGTACGTGCTCGCGCCGCTGGCCGAGTCGGGCAGGGCGCTGCAGCTGTGGAGCGCGGGCTGCGCGACGGGTGAAGAGGTCGCGACCTTGTTGTTGTTGCTGGCGCGCGTGGGCGCGAACCCTGCGAGCCGGGTGTTGGGCACGGACTTGTCGGCAAGCGCCCTCACGCAGGCGAGGCGGCTGACGTTCTCTGACGAGGCGATGCGGCGGGTGCCGGCTGCTCTCTCGGAGCGGTGGTTTCGGCGCAACGCTGAGGGCCTCGTGCTCGACCCGAAGCTCTCGGCGCAGGCGCGGTTTCAGCAGCACAACCTGGTCGAGACGCCGTACCCGTTTCCCGAGGTGGGCACCGGCTTCGACGTGATCGTCTGTCGCAACGTGCTCATCTACTTCACGCCCGAAGCTGCCGAGCGCACGGTGGGCCTGCTGGCGGAGCGCTTGCGGCGGGGCGGCACGCTGGTGCTGTCGGCGGCCGAGCCGATTCTGAAGCCGCGCGCCGATCTCGAGACGCTGCGAGTCGGGGGCACGTTCTTCTACCGGCCGAGAACGGAGCCGGTGCCCGAGGTGCGAGCGGTTCCGCCACCGAGGCCGAGCGCTCCCGTTCCGGTGCCGAGGCCGTCAGCGCCGGTGCGGGTCGAGGTTGCAGCAGTCGAGACGAAGTCTCCCGAGCAGGAAGGTGAAGAGCTGTTCTCGCTGGTGCTCGAGTGGTCGGCCGCGGGTCAGCCCGACAGTGAGACCGAGGCGGGGCTGCGCAAATCGCTGTACCTGTCGCCCGACCTCGCTGCGGCGCGGTACTGCCTGGGGTTGTTGCTCGACCAGCGTGGGCTGCGGGCCGATGCGACCACGGAATATCGGAGGGCGTTGTCGGTGCTCCAGTCTGGTCGCGCGCGGCCCACGCCGTTCTTCCTCAACCCCGAGCGATTGGCCGAAGCGTGTCGGCGCGCGTTGAGTCGTTTGAGCGCCTGAGTCAGGGCCAGTCGACCCAGGCGGGAGCGAGACGCTCATCGCGGCGTGGCTCGAGCGCGAGGAAGCGGGAGTACGCCCGGCGAGCGCACTCCACGTCGGCGGGATCATGCCGGGCGCACGCGGACGCCAGAACGAGCCAACACTTCGACGCGCTTGCGCGATTCGCCATGCGCGCGCTGGGTTGGTCACGAGCCACTGGCGCGCTTCTGCGAGCAACACCCTCGGCGGCGAGCTCGAAGGAGCAGCGTGAGCAGTGCGGAGATCAGTCGACGTAGAACTCGGCGTGCGTGCCGGTGACGACTGCGTGATCGAACCTGACGAGCCGAAGGTGAAAGTGCGAGTCGCACGCGCTGCGTGAGTAGAACCAGACATCGCCCGAGCGGTGCAGTGGCGCTCCGAGCCGGTCGGTCACTTCGCGAGCCGTCATTCCCGAGCGAATGGCGCGGAACGCCGAGTCGCTGAAGCCGGGCGCGAACTCGGAGGTGTCATCGAACGCGAGTGAAGCGACGACCCCGTCGAGGCCTTCGATCGACCAGAGCTGCGCGCCACACAGGACGCTGCAGAGTGCCAGAAGGCTCACGAGCAACGCGCGCTTCACCGGGACATCATCGGCCGCCTGTCGAAAGTCAGTACAAGTCGCCGCTGCCGTCGTCGCCGAACTCGAGCAGCTCCCGCACTTCGCCATCGCGCCGTTGCGACACGACGCCCGAGAGCGGAACCGCTGGATGCACGCCATCGACGCACCCCTCGAACACCCCTGCTGGCACCGTCACGGAGCGTGCTCCACCGTCGGTCTTCGGCCGCTCGATCGCACGCCACGCGAGCTCGACGATCGCGGCCGGCACGCTGCCCAGGTGGTGAATCTCGGGCTTCTCGTCTTGCCGCACCCAGGCCTCGCTGAGCGCCGCTTCGAACGACGCGCGATCGACCGGCTGCTTCGTGAAGGTCAGTCGTACCCGCAGCTGTTCGCCGACCCCGAGGCGATCGATCGACACGTGCAGATGATCCTGTCGGCCCGACACGGCCACACGCTCGAGGACCGTGCGCTCGTTCTGGGTGAGCAGGTGCACGGTGAACTGCCCGCGCCGCCACGCAGCGTTGACGTCGCTCGTCGCAGCAATCGTCTCGGGGCGCCGTTGTCGATAGTCGGCCAGCAACGCATCAGCGCGCTCATTCACGCCGGTGGCCACCGTTCGGCAACCAGACAGCACGACCAGCATCGTCAGCAGCACGCGCACGCGAGGCGCTCTTAGCGCCATCACGACTCGACGGCCTCACCCAACACGAGCGACGACAACTTCGGCAGCCTGCGCGACAGCTGCATCACCCGCTTCGCGGCCCGCTCGGTGAGCCCGCTCCGAAGGAGATCGATCGTCGTCAGCCGTTCGATCGACGCGCCTTCCTCGAGCGCCGCGACGGCATCGACGCCCATCTCGGAGGCCTCGATGGTGAGCGCCTCGAGGGCCGGGAGCGCCAACACGTCTCGCACCGTCGCCGGCTCCACCTCGCCCGACACGATCAGCTTCACGCTTCGGAGCCGCGCTCCGTTCGACTCGAACAGCTGCTTCGCCGTGGTCTGCGTCCACCCGAGGAAGGCGATCTCGAGCGACGACAACCGGGCCAGCGCGGGCAAGGTGCCGCTGAGCTCTGGCACCGAGAGATGCAGTTGCTCCAACGCCGGCAGCGTCGTGGGAATCGTCGTCAGCTCGAGCGTGCGCGGCGAATAGATAGTCAACGCCAACAACACGCGCGGCGCCGCCTGCTCGAGCACACGAAGCGACTCGGTCATCGGCTCCTGACCCAACGAGAGCGCGCGCACGAAGCGCATCGACGGGTGCGCCAGCAAGCGCTCGAGCTCGATTCGTTCACCCGGAGCCTGCTGCCGCATCAACGTCGCCGTGTGCACGAAGCCCCAGCGCCACTGCGCGACCGGCCCCGCGAGACAGCGAATGCCTGGTTCGTAGAGCAACGCTTTCACGCGCTCGCGCTGACGACGATCGAGCGACGGCAAGAGCTGCAACGCGATCAACTCACCCCGGGCATCACCCGACTGCGCGAGCCAATCGCCGTACACCGCGAACGCTTGCGGGTCGTCGGGCGCCGCTTCGATCGCCGCCTCGAACGCATCGCGTTGTCTCACCTCAGCCGACACTTTCCGCGCTCCCAGACCGTGAGAAATCGCGCAACTCGTCGGTTTTCTGGCGAACACACCTCGGCACACACTGACAGCGCCGCCATGCTGTTATCTGGCTGTCGGCAGAAAACGAGCGCGTAAGTCTATGAAATAACACATCTATCACCTTGCAATGTGAAGTGCGTGTCGGTATTTCCCGCGCCGCAATGTGGGGCTGTGGAGCAGCCCTTCCGCCACCAGGAGCCATCATGAACACACCGCTCGCCACTCGACTGTCGATCGCCGTCGCTGCCCTTTGCAGCACGGTGGTGCAGGCGGCTCCCGATGCGTTCCTGTCTCGTGGCGAACGCCGTGAGTTGGTCTCGCCCGAGACGTTGTCGATTGATGCGCGGCAAGCGTTCGCGAACGGCTTCATCTCATCGACCGAGCCGCGCCTCGGCGTACCCACGTTCTTCTGGGCGGGCCGTCCGCCTGCGGGAGCCCTCACGCCGCGCGACATGGGTCTCTCCGCCGAGCAGGTCGCGCGCCGCACGTTGTTCACGCACGCCGAACTCTATCGTGGCGACCGCACGCGGTGGGCCGAGGCTCGCCTGTCGAACCTGCACGAGCTGAACGATCAGGGAGCCGTGATCGCTTCGTTCCAGCAGGACATCGGAGGCGTGCGCGTCTTCCGCGACGAGGTGAAGGTCGCGATGACGAAGGACTATGTGGTGGTCGCGATCGCCGGCTACCTCACGCCTGAGACGAAGCGCCTGGGCAGCTGGTCGCTCACGCCGTCGACCGCCGCAGCCTCTGCGGTGAGCATGATGACGGGGCGGGGCGTCGAGGCGTCTGCGCTCAAGCCCATCGCCTTCAAAGACGGCTACCAGCTCTGGCAGCTCGGTGATGAGCCGACGCCGGTGCGCGGCCGCCGCGTCTGGTTCCCCACGCCCGACGGTCTCGAGCCCGGCTACTACGTCGAGATCGAGCTCAACGAAGGCGAGACCGACTCGCGCTATTTCAGCTTCGTCATCTCGGCGCGCGACGGGCAGGTGCTGTTCCAGAAGAACCTCACCGCTGACGCGAGCTTCAAGGTGTGGGCCGAGGCAGGCGGCATCGGGCTTCCCTCCGACGCCCCGTCTGGCACTTCGCCGACGCCGCACCCCGCTGGCACGCCGAACCAGTTCCAGCCGCCCTACGTCGCGCCCGAGCTGGTGACCCGCGAGTACGGCCCCATCAGCACGATGGACCCCTGGCTCGCGGCGAACGCGACGCGCACCGAAGGCAACAACACGTTCACGTACATCGACGCCGCGCGGCCCAATGGGTTCGGCGCAGGCGACGTGGCGCCCACGCCCAACGGAGACCCCGACGCGGGCGTGCTCGTGTTCGATCGCACCTACGACCCGCTGCAGAACCCCGACGTGAGCGCCGAGCAGCGCATGGCCGCCGCGACGCAGCTCTTCTACGACATCAACTTCCTGCACGACTGGTACTACGACCGCGGCTTCGACGAGCGCTCGGGCAACGCGCAGACCTCGAACTTCGGGCGCGGCGGCATCGAGAACGACCCCATCAACGCCGAGGGCCAGGACAACTCGGGCCGCAGCAACGCGAACATGTCGACGCCTGCCGACGGCTCGCGCCCGCGCATGCAGATGTACATCTTCACGGGCACGTCGACCGAGCGCCTCAGCTACAACGGCGCCAACGTCGCCGCGAACGGAGCCGCCTTCGGCCCGCAGACATACAACGTCACTGCCGAGGTCGTGTACGTGAACGATGGCGACCCGTCGGGCATGGGCGGCTCGGTGAACGACGGCTGCCAGGCGAGCTTCATGGTGCCGGTGATGGGCAAGATCGCGCTCGTCGATCGCGGCAACTGCACCTTCGTGCAGAAGGTGCAGATCGCGCAGATGAACGGCGCGCTCGGCGTGATCATCGCTGACAACACCACCTCGCCGCAGCCGCCCGAGCTCGTCGGGTCTCCCATGCCGCAGACGTTGATTCCGGCGATGTCGCTCACGCGCACGGCGGGCACCACGCTCAAGAACGCGGTAGCCAACGCGCCGATCACGGTCACGCTCTTCCGCAACGCCACCACCGATCGCGACGGCACCCTCGACAACGGCATCATCGCGCACGAGTGGGGCCACTACATCTCGAACCGGCTCATCGGTGACGGCAACGGGCTCTCGGCCGTGCAGTCGTCGGGCATGGGTGAAGGGTGGGGCGACTTCCACGCGATGCTGCTGATGGTTCGCGCCGAAGACATCAACGTGCCGTCGAACGCGAACTGGAACGGCACCTGGGCGGTCGGCGGCTACACGACGTCGGCGACTGCAGCCGACGGCCATTACTACGGCGTGCGTCGCATCCCCTACACGGTGGACTTCGCGAAGAACGGCCTGACCTTCAAACACATTCAGCGCGGCGTCGCGTTGCCGATCGTTCCCACCGCGTACGGCCTCGATGGCTCGCTCAACGCCGAGGTGCACTCGACCGGTGAGGTGTGGTGCACGATGTTGTGGGAGGCGTACGTCGCGCTGCTGCGTGACAGCCCGCGGCTCACCTTCGCCCAGGCGCAGGACCGCATGATGCGGTACCTCGTCGCGGCCTACAAACTGACGCCGATGATGCCGACCTTCGTCGAGGCTCGCGACGCGCTGCTCGCCGCGGCCGTGGCGCGTGACCCCCAGGACTTCGCGCTCATCTGGGGCGCCTTCGCCCGCCGCGGCATGGGCATGCTCGCGACCGCGCCCGATCGTGACGCGTCTGACAACCGGCCCGCGGTCGAGAGTTTCGTGGTGGGCAACGCGCTCGCGATCACCGACGTCACCATCGATGACTCGACGATGAGCTGCGACAACGACGGCGTGCTCGACACCGACGAGGTCGGCAAGGTGAACGTCACCGTGAAGAACGTCGGCGTCGGCCCGCTCATGGGCACCACCGTCACGCTCTCGACGACGTCGACGGGCCTCTCGTTCCCCTCGGGGGCGATGGTGACCGTGCCGATGACGCAGCCGTTCGGCTCCACCACGGTGTCGGTGCCCGTCACGCTGCGCGGTGTGCGCGGCTTCCAGGGCGTGGTGATCACCGTCGCCGCGAACGATCCCTCGCTCGCGATGGCTGGCCCGATCACGAAGGAGTACCGCACCCGCCTCAACAGCAACGTTCGCCCCAACGGCACCGCGACCGACGACGTCGAAGCGCAGATGTCGCGTTGGACGACCGGCAGCGATCCCCGGTACTCGCAGGGCGCTGACTGGCGCATCTCGGCCAACTCGCCCACCTCGCACTGGTGGTTCGGGCCGAACCCCTCGGCGCCTGCCGACAACTACCTCATCTCGCCGCCCCTCGTGGTCGGCACCGGGCCGTTCACGCTCACCTTCAAGCACCGCTTCGACTTCGAGGCCGACGCGACGACGTTCTACGACGGCGCTGCCCTCGAGATCTCGACCGACGGCCGCACGTGGACCGACCTCGGCGCGAACGCGATGCCCGGGTACACCGGCGCGTTCCCGAACCAGACGACCAACCCGCTGCGAGGCCGCCGCGGCTACGCCGGCAAGAGCGTCAACTACCCGACGTTCAACACCGAGCGCGTCGACATGGGCACGATGTACGCGGGGCAGACGGTGCGGGTGCGGTTCCGCATCGGCTCCGACGACGCCTCGGCCGTGAAGGGCTGGGAGGTCGACGACATCGCCTTCACTGGCCTCACCGATCTGCCGTTCACCAGCGTCGCGCCCGACCCGAACACCTGCTCGAACAACCGCGCGCCCACGCTGTCGCCCGTGATGAACCTCACCGTTCGTGAAGGCGACGTCGTCTCGCTCACCGGCATGGGCACCGACCCCGATGGCGACGCGGTCACGATTCTCTTCGTGCAGCGCGAAGGCCCGCTCGTCGATCTCAACATGGGCTCGTTCGTCGCGCCGTCGGTCGACACCAACACCCAGCTCGCCTTCGACGTGACGGCCAGTGACGGCGCGCTCGAGTCGATGCCCCAGCGGCTGGTCGTCACGGTCGTCGATGGCAGCGGCGCTCCCACCGTGATGGCGCCGCCCTCGCTCGAGGTGATGGAGGGCCAGGCCAGCAGCGTGACCGCGACGGCCTTCGACCCGCAGGGCGACGTCGTCTCGTTCTCGTGGAAGCAGGTCGCCGGGCCCACGATCATGCTGCGCGACGAGACGAGCGACACCGTGAAGTTCACCGCGCCGCCCGTCAACGCCGACGTGGTGGTGGTGCTCGAGGTGGTGGCGAACGACGGCAAGGTCGACTCGTTGCCGGCGCGCGTGGAGATCACCATTCGTGACGCCGGCCTCGCCCCCGTCTCGGACACGGCGGGCAAGGTGCCGACCGGGTGTGTCGGGTGCTCCACCGGTATCGACTCGCTCGCCGTGCTCGGCCTGGTGACCCTGCTCGCCCGGCGGAGGCGCACCGCGCCCTGAGAAATTCGCGCGGGAATTCTGCGCGCTGAACCCTCGTTCCACTCCCCGAAGCGCAAACGACCAGCGAACCGAGCGGGCCGGTCAGTGCGAGGTGCAGTGGTGACGACGTCCAGCGGGCGCTCCCTCCCGAATGGGCCACGTCCTGTGCACCGCCATCAGCACTGGCCGGCCCCTCAGGAGGATTCTTCTCTGGAGGCCCGGCACTGTGCTTACAGTGCGCGCCCGATGCGCCGCCTCCTCGTGACTTCGATCGTTTCCATCTCCGTCTTCGGCGGGTGTTTCTTCCCCGCTGATCGTGGCCAGCTGCTCGAAGGCCGCGTCGACAAGCTCTCTGACGAGAACAAGAAGCTCAAAGCGGCTTTGTCCGAGACGCAGGGCAAGCTCGACGACACGACGGCGCAGCTGAAGACGGCCCTCGAGCAGCTCGATCAGGCCTCGCGCACCACCGGCGCCAACATCGGCGTGAAGGTCGACAGCGCGATTCAAGACGTCGCCGCGCTCCGCGGGCAGATGGAGAGCTACCAGTTCAAGATCACCGAGCTCGAGTCGCGGCTTTCGGCTTCTGAGAAGACGGCCGCTTCGAACCCCACGCCCTCGAAGGCCGACGAGCCGAAGAAGGAAGAGCTCAAGCGGCCCGACGACCCGAAGGAGTTCCTCAAGCTTGCCGACGAGAAGGCGAAGGCTGGCGAGAACGATCTCGCGAAGAAGCTCTACGCCGAGTTCTTCAAGAAGTGGCCGCGCGACGAGCTCGCTGGTGACGCGCACTTCGGGCTCGGCGAGGTGCACTTCCTCGAGTCGAAGTGTCGCGAGGCGCTCTACGAGTACGGCAAGGTGATTCAGGACTTCTCGAAGTCGAAGTCGGCGCCCATGGCGTACCTGCGCTCCGCCGACTGCTTCAAAGAGCTGAAGATGATGGACGAGGCGAAGCTCGCGCTGAACGAGCTGATCAAGCAGTACGCGAAGACCGAGCAGGCGAAGCTGGCGAAGACCCGGCTGGCCGAGCTCGAGAAGAAGCCGGCTCCCAAGGGAGGCAAGAAGTGAGAGTGCTCAGCCTGTCGCTGTTGCTCGCGTTGCCCGTGCTGGCCGCGGCGCCCAAGCAGCTCACCATCGCGTACACCGGAGACGTGGGCGGCGAAGTCGCGCCCTGTGGGTGACGCGCGAACCCAACTGGCGGTCTGGCCAGACGAAAGACAGTGCTGAACACGCTGACGGGCAAGCCGCTCGTCATCGACTCCGGAAACGCCCTGTTCCGGACGTTGGGTGGTGCGTCTGACGAGGACAAGCGACGCGCGTCGTTCGTGCTCTCGACCATGGGCGCGCTGGGCACCAACGTGCTCGGCGTCGGCCACCGCGATCTGTCGGCGGGCCCTGAGTTCCTGATCGCCGAGGCGAAGAAGGCGAACGTGCAGCTCGTGTCGACGAACCTCGAGCTCGAGGGCAAGCCTGCCTTCCCGAAGTCGCTCGTCGTCGAGAAGAACGGCGTGAAGGTCGCGGTGCTGTCGGTGACGGGGCTCGGTCCCGTGCCCGGCGTGATGGGCCTGATGGGCACCGCGCAGCTGCCCGCGCTTCTGGCCGAGCTCAAGAAGCTGCCTGCGCGCGACCTCACCATCGTGCTCTGCACCTCGGGCTACGAAGAGGCGATGGCGCTCGCGGGTTCGCTCGAGGCCTCGGTCGACTTCGTCATTCAATCGGGCGAGTTCCGCGGAACGGTGCCGCCGCAGAAGGTGAAAGACCTGTTCCTGCTCGCCTCGGGGCAGCGTGGGCAGGCGGTCGGCAAGCTCGAGCTCTCACTCGGCAAGACGAAGGGCGCCTTCGCCGATCTGAACGAAGCCGCGCGCGATCAAGAGCTGCTCACCAACCTCGAGACCCAGCTCAAGTCGGTCGACGAGCGGCTCAAGCTCGCGAAGGATGCCGAGGGCAAGAAGGCGCTCGAGACGCTCCGCAAAGACATGAAGGCCCGGCGTGACGAGCAGGCGAAGCGGCTCACGAAGGCCGTCGGGGGCCGAACGCTGAAGCTCGACTGGTTGATGCTCGGGCCGGACGTGAAAGACGACCCCGCGCTCAAGGCCGAGGTGTTGAAGATCGAGCCCAGCTACGAAGGGCTGCACTGAGATTCAGAGCGTCTTGAAGTCGAGCGCCTTCGCCCCGAGCTTCTCGGGCAACGTCACCGGCTTCGTCGCGCCCTCGAACCCGCGCGGGCCGCCTTCGTCACCGCGAAAGTCAGCGAGCTGCCACGCGCCGCCGAGCAGCGCGAGCGTCCACCCGGCGTCCTTCGGCAGGTTCTTCACCAGCTCCCGCGGAGGAACCAGACAGTCGACACCACTTGCGCCCAGCACCTTCGCCAGCTCGACCTCGGGGTACGGGCCGACGATGCCCACCTCTTGCGTGAAGGCGAGCACGATGACGCACGGCCAGTCGCGGTGCCCCGAGGGCTCGATGCGAAGCCACACCGTCCACCTGGTGTCGGTGGGAGCTGCGTCACCGACGTGCACGCGCGCCGAGGGGTAACGCTCTTTCAGCCAGGCGAGCACGGTGTCGGTCGAGACGTCCTTCGAGGTCAGCACCTGCAGCTCGGGAAGCAGCATGGCGCATTTGTCTCGCACCCATCGGGCAGGCGCAACCACTGGCGGCGTCCTGGAGCGGGTCGTAGACACCGGCCTCATGCAGGCGGGCGACTTCTTTCGCGCGGTCTACGAGCGGCCTGAGGACGACGGCGCGAGGCAGGTGCTGGCCGACCTGTTGATCGAAGCCGGCGATCCGAGAGGCGAGTTCATCGCGCTCCAGATGCAGCTCAAACGGTCGCGCAAGGCCGAGCTCAAGCTCGAACGATTGCTCGAACGTCACCGCCACGAGTTCCTCGGGCCGCTCGCCGAGGTGATCTCGAACCGGGGCCAGGTCTGGGAGAAGGGCTTCCTGGTCGCCGCGCGCATGACGCTCGATGGCCGGCTGGTGAACGAGCCGTCGCTGGCGACGCTGCGATCGATCGAGCTGCTCAACCGTGATGGCGAAGTGCCGACCGAGCTGCTGAGCGAACACACTCGTTCGTTGCGCGAGGTCTCGGGCCTGCCACGCCAGGCCATGTTGCCGATCTTCGCGGCCGACAGGGCGTTGCCGTTCACCTCGGTGTCGGTCGATGGGCCGGGCAACGCCGAGGCGTGGACTCCAGGGGAGCTCGATGCCCTGCGCATCGCGCGCGCCTTGCCCGATCTTCGGCTGCTCTCGGTCGCCATCTGGCGTTTTGGCGTCGACGAACTCGAGTGGTTGTGGACGGCGCCCGTCTTCGGTCGTCTGCGCACCATGGAGCTCGGGCTCCATCGCGTCGCCGTGAACCTGGGGCAGCTGCGCGATCGCCTCGTCACGCTCGACGATGGCCCCGATGCGCTCGTGCTCAAGGGCCGGCAGCTCGAGGTGAAGCTCAAGCCGGCAGAGCAGTGGCGGCAGATGCACCTGTTCGTGCGCACGCCGCTCGTCGACCCCGTGATTCACGACGCGGAGTTGATGCTGCAGTCGTTGCCGTCGAACGGGCTGCTGCGACTCGACGTCACCTGCGACTACCCCGTGACGAACGACGCGCTCGCGCGCCTCAAGGCGATCGTGAAGCGCTTTCCACGGCTGGCGCCGGTGACGTGGCCGGTGGGAACGAAGTGACGGTTCGCGCCGTGTCGTCGACGAGATAGAGCACCTGACAGGTCGCGACGCCGAGGCAGATCGTCACCGAGCGGTCGTCGAAGGTGAACTCGAACCCCTCACCGCTCGCCGGTTCGATGACGCGGTTGCGCTGGAGATCGACGATCGAGAGGCCCGTGGGCTGCCCGGTGTCGTGGTCGGCAGAGATCTTTCGCCCGTCGAAGAAGAGCACCGCCTGCCTCGCCCCTGACACGGGCTTGTCGCGCAGGAGCGCCTCGAGACACGTGGGAAGCGGGCGACAGTGGGGGAGCGGACTCGTGTCGACGTCGCCGCGCTCGATGGGCACGACCGGGGCGTCACCCGTCTCCACCCGCTCCACGAGGACGACGCCCGGTGCCGTCGCGCCCGGCGCCACCTCGGCCTCGTCGATGAACCGCCCGTCGAAGGTGACGTGCTCACAGTCGATGCCGTCGAGGTCCTCTCCGAGCTCCTCCTCTTCGAGCATCGGGTCACAACCGACGGCCACGACCAGGAGCAGGAGCCAGCGCATGGCTGTTGGCAGTGCGACGCTCGTGCCGATCACCGCCGCGGGCGCACGCCCACCGCGTCGACGATGGCCTGTCTGAACGCGCTCGCGGCCGGGTCACGGTTCGTCCGCTCATGCCAGTGGAGGAACATCTCGAACACGAACGGAGCGCCAGGGCCGCGCAGCACCTGCAGGTGGAACGCAGGCGCGAGCTGGAGCGCGACACTCCGCGGCATGCCGGTGATCAGCTCGGTCGACGAGACGATGCTCGCGGCAGCGCCGAAGGAGGGCACCGTCATCGCGATCTCCCGGTGGAGCCCCGCTGCGGCGATCGCCCGCTGGACCGAGTGATTGCCTGCACCCGGGCGACCCAGCACGAGGTGAATGTCGATGTGTCGTTCGGCGTTGAACTGGCGCGCCGAGAGCCGACCCTTCAGCCGCGGGTGGGCGCTGCTCGCGACGTACACCGCCTCCTGCTCGAACAGCTTCGTGCGGTGCAGCCCCTCACCGGGAAAGGGTGGGCCGATCGCGCAGTCGACGCGCTCGCTCGCCAGGCCTCCTCCCGACACGAGCGCGTCGATGCTGGTGATGGTGAGCCGTGCGCGCGGCAACGCAGCGACGAACGACTTCACGATCGCCGGCAGCGTCGCCAGTTGGTCCGCGTCAGAGAGGGCGAGGGTGAAGGTGCGCGTGCAGGTGGCGGCGTCGAACACCTCGTCGCTCAACGACGCCTCCATGGCGACGAAGGCCTGCCTCAGCACGGGGCCCAGCTCGAGCGCGCGTGGGGTCGGCACCAGGCCCCGCCCTCGGCGCACGAAGAGTGGGTCGTTGAGCGCCGCCCGCAGCCGCGACAGGGCGTTGCTGATGGCAGGTGCCGTCACATGCAGTCGGCTGGCGGCGCGGGTCACGCTCTGCTCCTCGAGCACTGCCGAGAGCACGAGGAGCAGGTTGAGATCGATCGAAGACAGTTTCATGGCGTGAATGAATGACTACACGAAGCATCACTGGTCGTGAACAGAGTCGCGATGCACGTTGGCGGCATGACCAAACGAACGGCGGTGATCGCAGGCGCAGGCGTGGGTGGACCCGTGCTGGCGTTGTGGCTGCGCAAGGCGGGCTTCGAGGTCCGGCTCCTCGAGGGGCGGGGCGCGCCGGCGCTGGTGGAAGGCGCCTTTCTGGGCGTGTCACCGAATGGGTTGCAGGCGCTCTCGGGCCTCGGGCTCGATCGAGACGTCACCTCGCGGGGGCACGCCTGCCGGGCCTTCGAGTTTCAGAGTCACACCGGCCGCTCCCTGGGTGGCTTCGATCGGTCGGGCGATGCGACGACCTTCGGCTGGTCGTTGACGATGATTCGGCGCGGCGACCTGCACGGCCTGCTCGGCGAGGCGTGCGAGCGCGCCGGGGTGGCGATCGAGTACGGCAAGCGACTCTCACGGCTGGTTCCGTCGCCGGCTGACGTCGAGGTGTTCTGCGAAGACGGCACCTCGCTTCGCGCCGACTTCGTGGTGGGTTGCGATGGGCTGCGCTCGACGACCCGCGCGCTCGGCCTTCCCGACGCACCACCACCGACCTTCTCGGGGCTGCTCGACGTCGGCGGGTTCGTGCGTACTCCAGACCTGCCCTTCGAGCCCGGCATCAACGTCATGGTCTTCGGGGAGCGGGCATTCTTCGGCGCGTTCAGCACGCCGACGGGAGAGACGTGGTGGTTTCACAATGGGTCGGGGCAGCTCGGTGCGGTGGAGAACCAAGCGCTCCGCCCCAGGCTGCTCGAGCTTCATCAACACGATCCCGCGTGGGTTCGCGAACTCATCTCTGCGACGCCGACGCTGCTCGGGCCGTGGGGGCTGTTCGAGCTCGACGCGATGCCGAGCTGGTCACGCGGTCGCGTCTGTCTCATGGGCGATGCCGCGCACGCGATGTCACCGAGCGCAGGGCAGGGCGCGTCGATGGCGTTCGAAGACGCGCTCGTGCTCGCCCAGTGCCTGCGAGACGTGAGCGACGTGCCCACGGCGTTTCAGTCGTTCGAGCGACTGCGCCGCCCGCGGGTCGATCAGATCATGAAAGCGGCGCGGCAGAATTCGAACAGAAAGGCCCCGGGGCCCGTGGGCCGGTGGGTTCGAGATCGAGTGCTGCCCCTCGTGCTGCCGTTCGCAGGCAAGGGGCAATCACGCGCCTACTCCCACCGGCTCGACTTCGAGCAACGGGTCGGCTGATCAGGGCTGGCCGGCGCCGGTCGCGGCGGGCTTGCCCTTGAGTTCATCGACGATGCGCTGCGCGCCGTAGATCTTCTCGAGGGCCTCGAGAATGGCCGCCGAGTGCACCGCCACCGCGCGGTTCTGCGTCTCGTCGAAGCCGTAGTCACCGCCGAGCGACTGAATGTTGCCGTCGAAGATGAGGCCGACGACTTCACGGTCCTTGTTCACCATGGGCGAGCCCGAGTTGCCGCCGATGATGTCGTTGGTGGTGGCCATGTTGAACGGCGTGTCGAGCGCGAGCTTCGACTTCGCCGAGAGCCAGGTCTTCGGCAGCGCGAACGGGTCGGCGCCGGTGTGACGCTCGAAGGCGCCCGCCATCGTGGTGATCGGCTTCACGTCGCGGCCGTCCTCCTGGTAGCCCTTCACCGAGCCGTACGAGAGCCGCAGCGTGAACGTCGCGTCGGGGTAGATGCTCTGGCCGTAGACGGCGAAGCGGGCCTTGGCGAGCAGCTCCTGCTGCTTCTTGAGCGGGCCTTCGACCTCGTTCTCGAACTTCGTGCGAATCGCGCGCGCCTCGGCGTCGAAGCTGCGGGCGAACTCGATCATCGGGTCTTTCGAGGCGTCGATGACGGCCTTGCCGCCGTTGAACAGGGCGGTGCGGCTGAAGGTGTCGGGCGTCGCAGGCAGCGGCTTGCCCGTCTTGGGGTCCTTGCCGGGCTCGGCGGCCGCGAGCTGGTCGAGCCTGGTGCCATCGACGAGCGCCTTCGCGACCTCGGCGGGCGACTTCTGGCCGAGCATCTTCTTCACCATCGGGTGATCGGGCGAGAGGTCTTCACGAATCTTCGTGAGCGACCAGGTCAGCTTCGCGATCTCGAGCTCCTTGTACACGGGCGCGTTCGACAGCATCTGCGCCTTGAGCTGCGGCAGGCGCGAGTCGGTGAACTCCTTGAGGCGCTCGCCGTTGGGCTTGCCCGACTCCTCGGCGTAGCGAACGAGCGTGCGCGCCTTGCCGAACAGGTCGGAGTACGGGCCGCCTTCGAGCGCGCCATATTCCTTGCGCATGGCGTTCGCCTTCTTCGTGACGGTGGCGATCTCGTCCCACACCGCGCCGAACTCCTTCTTCAGCTTCGGGTTCGCGTTCACCTTCTTGCGGAAGTCGTCTTCGTTGGCCCTCAGCTTTCCGTAGAAGCCCGAGTCGGCGAGCGCGCCGTGGCGGCCCTTGAGCGCCTTGAACGCGTTCTCGACGCCGAACAGCGTGTCGTTGGAGTGCCGCTTCTGCTCGGGCCCGCGGTTCTGGTACTCGGTGATGAGGCCGCGAATCTCGCTCAGGCGGAACAGGCGCTGCGGCAGGCGGTAGTCACGATCGTCTTCGAGCTGCGAGACGGTGAGGCCGCGTGAGGTGCCGCCGGGGTTGCCCGACACGAAGGTGAGCTCGCCTTCCTTCGCGCCACCCGCCGACCACTTGAAGTACGTGTCGTTCTTCAGCGGTTTGCCGTCGGTGCCGTAGATGCGCACGAACGTCATGTCGAGGTCGTACCGGGGGAACATGAAGTTGTCGGGGTCGCCACCGAAGAAGGCGATCTGATCTTCGGGCGCCATCACCAGGCGCACGTCCTGGAAGCGGCGGTACTTGTAGAGGTCGTACTTGCCGCCCCGGTAGAGCGTCACGACGTCGCAGCGAAACTCGTCGCTCGTCGCGCACTCCTTCTCGATCTTCGCGATCTCGGTCTTCTGCGCGTCGGCGAACTTGTCGCCCGCGACGTTCTTCGTCGCGTCTTGCACGCGCCTGGTCACGTCGGTGATCTCGACGAGCTGGTTCATCTCCATCGCCGGGCACTTGGGCTCGTCGCCCAGCGTCTTGGCGAAGAAGCCGTCGCGGTTGAAGTCCTTCTTCTGCAGGCCCGAGAGGTTCTCGATGCACGTGCGGGCGCAGTGGTGATTCGTCATCACCAGGCCGTCGGCCGAGACGAGCGACGCCGAGCAGCCGCCCGCGATGCGCACCGAGGCGAGGCGAACCTGATCGAGCCACTCCTTCGTCGGCTCGAAGCCGTACTTCTTCTTCACCTCGGCCGAGGGGAAGTTGTTGAACGTCCACATGCCTTCGTCGGCGAGGACGGGCGCGGCGAGCACGAGGCTCGACAGCGCGACGATGCGCAGCTTCATGGGCAGGCTCCAGGACGGCGGGGGAGTGACGACGGGCGCCGAAATGCCCTCGCCAGCGCGGCGGGTCAAGGGCTCGTGCAGCGCGCGAACGATCTGCCACTCGACTGGCAGCGACAGAAAATCGTCAGAAGAACGTCACGAAGCTGTTCACGAGGCCCGCGAGAATGAACGAGAGCACCACGCCCGTGCCGATGATCACCGTCTTCGGGTGTGCGTCGGCGCGGTGAATCGCCTCCTGCAGCATGCGCTTGGCGAAGGTGCGCTCGCACTGCACGTTCACGCGCCCGTCGACGATCTGCTGCATGGCTTTCAGCATCTCAGGCACGTCTTGAAATCGTTTGGCCGGGTCCTTCTCGAAGCCCTTCAGCAGAAACCAGCCCAGCTCGGCCGGCACGCTCGGCTGATGCGGGCTCTGCTTGATGTCCCACATCTTCGGCGTCACCTGCTGCACCGCGGCCAGAATCTCGGGCATCTGCTCGAGTGAGCCGAGGTAGTGCTCGAGATACAGGAACTCGTGGAAGACGACCGCGAGCGAGTAGACGTCGCTGCGCACGTCGAGCTTGTCCTGCTCTCCGCGCGCCTGCTCGGGAGACATGTAGAGCGGCGTGCCCATCACCGCGCCAGCCTGGGTCTGCAGGAGCGTGCCTTCACGAACGCTGTTGGTGATCGGCATCACCTCGCTCTTCGTGGCGAGGTTGCGGGCCAGGCCCCAGTCCATCACGGTCACTTCGCCGTACGGCCCCACCATGATGTTCGCCGGCTTGAGATCGCGGTGAATGATGCCCTGCTGGTGCGCGTAGGCCATCGCGTTGAGCACGCCGATGAAGACCTGCACGCGCACGTGAAACGGGAAGCGCTCGTGCATGGCTTTGTCGCCGGCTTTGAGCTTCTCGATGATCGACTCGAGGCTGTCGCCGCGCAGGTGCTTCATCACGAAGTAGTACCGGCCGCCTTCGTCGACGCCGACGTCGTGAACCGGAACGATGTTCGGGTGCTCGAGCGAGCCGACGATTCGAATCTCGTCGACGAAGCGCATCAGCAGGCCGAGATCCTGCTGCTCGGTGAGGCGCTTGATGGCGACGGTGCGCTCGATGTCGTGATCCTTCGCGAGCACGACCTCTCCCATGCCGCCGCGACCGAGCGTGCCCAGCTCTTCGAAGCGCACCCGGCTGGTCGGTGTCGCTGTCGGCACCGGCCCGTTCCACTGCAGCCGCGGCAAGACCGTCGAGCGCCTGGCCTCACCCGGAAGCGTCACGGCCTGAGAGCGTTTTGCAGGGTTCACGACGGTGTCGGTTGGCCCGACGAGGTTGATGGTGTCGCTCATGGCACGCCCCGAAAGTGTCCGACGACGAATCGACGTCGGCGCCGACGGTAACACCGGGGCCCTGCACTGGCCGCGCTTACATGTCAGACCGGTCAGGTATCTGCTCGTGAATGAACGAGCTGGAGCGGCGGGCGGTGCTGGCGTTGTGGTCGTGCGAGGGGGTCGGCCCTCAGGCGTTCGAGCGGCTGATGCGGCTGGTGCCGGTCGCGCGGTGGCTGTCGACGCCGTGGCGAGAGCTGGTGGGGTTGCTCGACGTGAGCGCGTCGACGCGCGAGCACCTGCTGGCAGACCGAACGCTCGAGGCCCGGCTCGTTGATCTCGAGAAGCGCCTCGCCGAGACCCGGCACCGTGTCTGCTTCAAGGGTGACCCGCAGTACCCGGCAGCGCTCGTCGCGGTTCGTTCGGCGCCGCCGCTGTTGTTCTACGCAGGGCCTGGCGCGGTCGATCAGATGCGCGGCCGCGTGGCGATCGTGGGCACCCGCAAGACCGACTCCGACTGGCTGGCGTGGACGCGACGGTTCGGAACGACCTGCGCCCAGCAGAGCCTCGTCGTCGTCAGCGGCGCGGCCGAAGGCATCGACACGAACGCGCACCAGGGAGCGCTCGACGGTCGCGGCCTCACCTGGGCATTCGTCGCCAGCGGGCTCGATCAGATCGACCCGACGCCGAAGGAGATCGTCACCGCGCTCTACCGTCGCGGCGGCACCGTCTTCAGCGAATACCCGCCCGGCGTGCGCGCCAACAAGGCGTCGTTCGTGCAGCGCAACCGCCTCATCTCGGGCAGCGCGCAGGTCGTGGTCTGCGTGCGCGGCGCAGCAGACTCTGGTGCACGGCACACGGCCGCTGCTGCGGTGACGCAGGGCAGGGCGCTGCTCGCGGTGCCTGGTGATCCCCTTCGGCCGAAAGGCGGTGAGCTGAGTCGGCAGTTGCTCCGCGAAGGCGCGAGGCCCTGCTTCGACGTGAGCGACGTGCTCGCCGCAATGGGGCTGATCGAGATGCCGCTGCCCGAAATCGTCGTGCCCGAGAAGGGTGAGGTGAGCGACGAAGCGCGCGCGGTCTTCGACGCTCTGCCCCCCGGCCTCTTCGACATGGAGAAGGCCATCGCCGCGGCGCCTGCGTACTCCTCGGGAGCCGTCACGGCCGCGATGATGGAGCTCGAGATCTCAGGTTGGCTGGTCTCACGCAGCGGCAGGCGTTACGAAAAACGTGAGTGACCATCGGCCGTTCCTTTGTTGACGACCTCAGGGGTGCCAACTAGAAGCTCATGGTCTTTCACCGTCGGGTTGAAAGGAAATCGACACTTCCATGTCCGCCAGCATGATGGTTCACCAAGTTCTCGATCTGGTGCTGACCGCTGAACCAGCGCACGCAGCCGAAGGGTCCTTCAAGGACTCGTTGGTCCTCTTCTTCAAAGAAGGTGGACCGTTCATGTTTGTGAACATCTTCTGGCTCTCGTGCGCGCTCGCGGTCACCATCGAGCGCGTCGTGACGCTGATGTTCCGGTACAACCTGAACGCCGGCCCGTTCATGGAGCAGATCACCAAGCTCGTGCTCACCGGCAACCCGGACCGCGCGGTGAAGCTCTGTGGCGCCGCTCCCAACGCGCCGCTCGCCAAGGTCGTTCGTTCGGGCCTCACCCGCGCGAACCGTGGCGAAGTCGAAGTCGCCAAGGCGATCGAAGAGTCGATCCTCGAGCAGACGCCGCACATCACCGCCCGCATTCAGTGGCTGTGGTCGCTCGCCAACATCGCCACGCTCTTCGGCCTCATCGGCACCATCATCGGCCTCATCGGTACGTTCAAGTCGCTCGGTAACGTGCCCGCCGACCAGAAGCAGGCCCTGCTCTCGAAGGGTATCTCGGAAGCAATGAACAACACCGCCTTCGGTCTCGGCATCGCCGTGACCTGCATCATCGCCCACCTCTTCCTCACGGCGTACGCGCGCCGCATGATCGAGGTCGTCGAACTGAATGCGATGAAGCTCGAGAACCTGCTGGCCCGGCGTGCTGCCGGTGAGACCAGCGCGATGGACTTCGAAAAGGCTTCCTGACCGCCCGCTCGGTTGGGTGGGTTGGCTCTGGGGAACCTGAGCCGCCTCCCGCTGTCAGGGGCTTCAACGGTGCGACATGGCGTTCCACGTCTCCAAGCGCAAGCTGAAGCCGAAGGAAGAAGAGGAAGCGGGCGAGCTCAACATCGTCCCGTACCTCGACATCCTCATGAACCTCATCATCTTCATGCTCCTGTCGATGTCGGGGCTGGCCACGTTCGGCATTCTGAACGTCAGCGCTCCCTCGTACGGTGGTGGCGGTGGTGGTGGGAACCCCGATGAGAAGCCGCCCCTTCTGCTGACCGTCGCGATCGCGAAGAACGGCTATTACATCGCCGCGACCGGTGGCGTGCTGCCAGGCATCGAGCAGACCGGAACGGCCGCTGAAGGCGCGCCGCCGACCATCGCGAAGAAGGGCGATGCCTACGACTACAACGCGCTCAACGCGAAGATGAAGGAGATCAAGACCTCCTTCCCTGACGAGAGCAAAGTCATCATCGCCGCCGAAGCAGACACCTCGTACGAAGTGCTCATCGGAACGATGGATTCGACGCGCGAGACGAACGACAAGAAGCTGCTCTTCCCCGACGTCACGCTGGCGAGCTTCTAAGGAACTGCACGATGGCTTCCGCCGCGCACAACCCCGCCACCGAGCTCACCGAAGAGGACATCGCGCGCAACCGCTTCCGCAAGGCCATGGCCCGGAAGAAGCGCAAAGAGCGCGAGGCCGAAGGCGAGATCAAGGAACTCAACATCACCGCGATGATGGACATCATGACCATCATCCTCGTCTTCCTCATCAAGTCGTACACCGCCTCGTCGGTGACGATGACTGCCTCGGAAGACATTCGTCCGCCGCTCTCGACGACGCGCCTGACGCCGAAAGACACCGTCGCCATCACCGTCACGCCGAAGCACATCATGGTCGGCGACAAGGTGAAGGCGACGCTCGAGAAGAACATGCAGCCCCGGAAGGAAGACACCCAGGGCAAGCTGATCGTGCCGCTCGATGCCGCGCTGAAGAAGGAAGTCGAGAAGCTCAAGTACATCGCCGAGCGCAACCCGAGCGCACCCTTCATGCACGAGGTCTCGATCATCGGAGACCGTCGCATTCCGTACGAAGTGCTCAGCTCGGTGCTGTACACGGCCGGCCAGAACGAGCTCGAGAACTTTCGCTTCGTCGTGATCTCGAAGGCCGACGACTGATTTGCTGAACGACCCGCTCCTTCGATGGGGCTTGCGGTCGAGCGGTCGTCACCTCTACAGCTCCTCGGTCGTCAGCACCTCGAGGAGCACCCGTGTCCAACACTCCCATCACCGTCATCGGCGCCGGCCTCGCAGGGAGCGAGTGCGCGTATCAGCTCGCCCGGCTGGGCCACGACGTCGTGCTGCGTGAGCAGAAGCCCGTCAAACGGTCGCCGGCTCATCAGAGCAACACGTTCGCCGAGCTGGTGTGCTCGAACTCGATGCGCTCGGACAACCCCGAGAGCGCCATCGGCATGCGGCACGCCGAGCTGCGCCGAGTGGGCAGCGTCATTCTTCACGCCGCCGACGCGAACCGGGTGCCTGCCGGAGATGCGCTCGCGGTCGAGCGTGAAGGCTTCTCGGCCGAGGTCACCCGCAAGCTGACGTCCACGGGGCGCATCACGGTGGTGCCAGGAGAGGTGACTGAGATTCCCGATGGTGACGTCGTCTTCGCCACCGGGCCCCTCACCTCTGAGGCGCTCACCAGCGCGCTCGCCCGCTTCACCGGCGAGAAGCTCTATTTCTACGACGCCATCGCGCCCATCGTCGCCGGTGACTCCGTCGACATGTCGATTGCCTTTCGCGCCAGCCGCTACGGCAAGGGCGAGGGCGCCGACTACCTGAACCTGCCGATGAACAAAGAAGAGTACCTGCGCTTCGTCACCGAGGTGCGAGCCGGCCAGAAGGTGACGCCGCATGCCTTCGAAGAGCCGAAGTACTTCGAGGGCTGTCTGCCGATCGAGGTGATGGCCGAGCGTGGTGAGCGGGTGCTCGCGTTCGGGCCCATGAAGCCGGTGGGCCTGACGGATCCACGCACGGGGCGCTGGCCGTACGCCGTAGTGCAGTTGCGCATGGAGGATCGCGCCGGCACCGCGTGGAACCTGGTCGGCTTTCAGACGCGGCTCACCTGGCCCGAGCAGAAGCGCATCTTCGGCATGATCCCCGGCCTCCAGAACGCCGAGTGGGTGCGCATGGGCCAGATTCACCGCAACACGTTTCTCGATAGCCCGCGGCTGCTCACCCCGCAGCTCTGCCTCAAGTCAGAGCCGCGCCTCTTCTTCGCCGGGCAGATCACGGGCGTCGAGGGCTACGTCGAGTCCACCGCCTGCGGCTACCTCACCGCGCTCGCCGTGCATGCGCGTCGAACGGGCACGACCTTCGCTCCACCGCCGGGCACCACCGCGCTTGGCGCGCTCTATCGCCACGTGACGGGAGAAGCCCACCCGCCCGACGCGCCGTACCAGCCCACCAACGTCGTGTTCGCGCTCTTCCCGCCCGTCGAGGGCCGCATGAAGAAGGCCGACAAACGCGTCGCCTACGCGGCGCGAGGTCGAGAGGCGTTCGATGCGTGGGCTCCGATGGCCCCGCACCCGGTCGCTCCGGCCATCGTCAGAGTGCCTCCGCCTGCGGCTGCTGCCGCCGTAACCGTCGCGCCCTGAAGAGCGCGCCACGCACCCCGGGCAGTGCGCATTCGACGATGCAGCCGAACCTGGCGGCTCCGGCTGGTGTCTGTGCCTGCGTGGTTTGCGAGCCAGACAAGGTGTGGTTCAAGGAGCGCAATGCAGACCTCCAAGCTGTTGGTCGTGGTGTTCGCCTCGCTGGCGCTCGTCGCCTGCAAGAAGGAAGGCCAGCCGAAGACGATTCGGCAGAGCATCGAGAAGCCCGTACGGCAGGCGTCGCTCGGCGTACGCAAGGTCGAGGGCAACGCGGTCGATCTGCGCGTCTCGCCCGACGGGAAGATCGTGACGGCCCTGCTCGACGGCGAGAAGCCGCGTGTCGACGGCGTGCCTCCGACGATGCGCATGGGGGCGCTGTGGGCCGTTCCCACCGGTGACGCCGCGGCCGTGAAGGTCGCCACCGGCGCGGTGAACGTGCCCGGCGGGCTGCTCTTCACCAACGACGGAAAGTACCTGCTCGTGCTCGGCGCGTACGACCCGACGCAGCAGTCGGGCGAGCTGCTCGTGCAAGACCTGACTGATCTCTCGAAGGAGCGGCAGCGCCTCGCGCCCCACGTCACGTACATGAAGCCGAGCTTCGACGGCACCCGCGTGGCCTACGTCGACGACGGCGTGCTCTTCGAAGGCCCGCTCCCGGCAGGGCCGTTTCGCCAGCTCGCCGGCGAGGTCGCGACCGTGGAGTTCGCGCCGAACGGCAAGCAGCTCTACTTCCGCCGCAAGTCCGTCGCCGGTGGCGGCGTGTTCCAGCTCGAGCTCGGTGAAGACAAGCCCACCCCGAAGCGCTTCGTCGACGCCGTCGGCGAGTACGTCGTGTCGGATGACTCGAATTGGGTGATCGCCATGGCGCGCACGAACCCGCGGCAGTTCGGCTTCGAACTCTTCGTGGCAGACGCCGCGACGCTCAAGGTGGTGAAGGTGGCTGACGACGTGGTGCGCTTCGCCATCAGCCACGACGGCAAGTGGCTGGCGCGCATGCAGGTGCCCAAGAACGTGTCGGCCAGTGCGTCGGCTGCCACCGACCTGCAGATCGGCGAGCTCTGGTTGGGTCGCACCGGCCAGGCCGATGGACGCAAGGTGGGAGACAAGGTGCGCGAGTTCGAGTTCACGAAGGACTCGCAGAAGCTCATCTTCCGCGACAACTACCAGGTGCTCGCGCTCATCGGCGGCAAGTCGGACGAGAAGGTGGGTGACCTCACCACCGTGACGCTGCCCGACGGCCCGCCGGTGGTGCTGCAGAAGCGTTCACCCAACTACGAGCTCTCTCCCGACGGCACGGCCATCGCCTACACCGCCCGCATCGAGCGCCCCGAGTACTCGCGGCACCTCTTCCTCCGCAAAGAGGGTGGTGAGCCGGTCAAGCTGCAGGAGTGGCTCTACGACTACGTGTTCTCTCCGCAGGGTGACCGCCTCTTCTTCCGCGCGAACTGCCTGCGTGAGGGTCGCAGCTGCGATCTGATGATGCAGGAGCTCGCGAAGGTCGGCGTCGAGAAGCCCCGGAAGACCGCGCAGAACACCTTCAACTTCAAGCTGTCGGAGGACGGCTCGCGGGCGATCACCACCAGCCCCCACATGACGGACGAACTCTTCGACGTGCTGCTCACCAACTTCACGACGGGCGAGACGAAGGTGCTCGACCAATACGTGATTCAGCCGGTGCATCTGCTCTCGAAGGACGGCACGAAGGCCGCGTGGATCGTCTCGGACAAGAAGAACTCGGGTGTCTACGTGGGCTCGAACCTGCCCTGAAACCTGCGCCGGTGACGCGAGGGCAGTAGGGTGTCGCTCGTGGATCTCCACGTCGCCGAGTTCATGAAGCACCTCGAGGTCGCGCGCGCGGCGTCGAAGAACACGCTCAAGGCCTACGCGCAGGATCTCGCGGCGCTGGCGGCGTACCTCGAGCCGCAGAACGTGCCGCTGTTGAAGGTGACGCACCTGCACCTGCGCGGGTTTCTCGGGCAGCAGTCGCTCGACAAGGCCGCCTCGACGCGGGCACGTCAGCTCGCCGCCATCAAGTCGTTCTACCGCTACCTCGTTCGGCGCAAGGTCATCGAGGTGAGCCCTGCGCGCCGTGTGAAGACGCCGAAGCTGCCGCAGCGCCTGCCGCGCGCCGTGCCCATCGACGAGACGTTCGCGATCATGGAGGCGCCCGACACCGATCAGCTCTTGCAGCTGCGCGACAAGGCCATGCTCGAGGTGCTCTACGGCGCCGGTCTTCGTGTCAGCGAACTCTGTGGCCTCAGCCTGAAGGACGTCGATCTGCGCGCGCGCATGGTGCGGGTGCTCGGCAAGGGCAACAAGGAGCGCCTCGTTCCGCTGAACGAAGGCGCGGTCGAGGCCATCAACGCGTGGCTGGTTCGGCGTGGAGAGCTGCTCGCAAAGCCCCGCCCGAAGCAGGACCCGCAGGCGATGTTCCTCAACTTTCGTGGCGGGCGACTCACGACCCGCAGCATGCAGAACCACCTCGATCGCTACGTGAAGCAGCTGGGCATCACCCGTGACGTGTCGCCCCACGCGCTTCGGCACTCGTTCGCGACGCACCTGCTCGCGTCGGGCGCCGACGTGCGATCGATTCAGGAGCTGCTCGGTCACGCGAGCCTCTCCACCACCCAGCGCTATACGGCCGTCTCCTTCGAGCAGCTGCAGAAGGTGTACGACGACGCGCACCCGAGGGCGTGACGTGGCGAAGAAACCCGAGCCGTTCAACAACCCGTTCAAGGCCGTGAAGCTCGAGCAGCCGAAGAAGGCCGAGCCGCAGAAGCCGGCTCCGATGACGAAGGCCGAGAAGAAGCGCGCGGCGACGTCGGACGATGCTGACGCGGCGCTGTTCCTCGAGGCCATCGGAGAGGTCGCTCCGGTGAAGGCGAAGGTCGAGCGCGTGCCGCCGAAGGAGCCACCGTCGGCCGAGCAGCTGCGAATTCCGAGCGAAGAGGCCGAGTCGCTCGCGCGGTTGGCGGAACTGGTCTCGGAAGAGGGCTCGTTCGACCTCTCCGAGTCGGAGGAGTTCCTGGAGGGCTCGGTGCAGGGGTTCGACGAGCGTGTGCTGCGCAAGCTCCGCCGCGGTGAGTTCCCGCCTCGCGCGACGCTCGATCTGCATGGCCTCACGAAGGACGCTGCGAAGCCGGCGCTCGAGAAGTTCATCAACGACGCGCGCGTCGCGGGGCATCGGTGCGTGCTGGTCGTGACGGGCCGCGGCCTGCACTCGGAAGACTCGATTCCCGTGTTGAAGCAGGGCGTGCAGGCGTGGCTGACGCATGGACGCCCGTCGCGACAGGTGCTCGCCTTCTGCTCGGCGCGCCCCGAAGACGGCGGCACTGGAGCGGTCTACGTGCTGCTGCGCCGCTGATCGACCGGTCTCAGCGCTCGCGAGCCCTCTTCAGCCGCGCGAGGACGGCGGCACTGGAGCGTCTCCGTTCTCCTCCGCCGTTGACCGAACGTCTCAGCCTCTCCGTGAGGACCTGACGCACGCTCAGACGGCGGCAGCCCAGTCCCGAGAATCACGAACCGCTGTGCCGCCCCGACAGGCCAAGCGAGCTCCATCATGACGGTGACCGACGGCCACGTTGCGGGGCGTTGTTCGTCCGACCGCGGCATACGTCGAGACGTATCGCTGGCGCGTGAACCCGATGGGAGCGGGACTCCTTCGCGGCGCTGCACGTTCGCGAACTCGACGCGCGCAGGCTCCTCGACGCCTGGCCCACTCACGTATCGCCAGAGGTCTCTCACGAGCGTCCCTGGCGTGCGTGCGTCCAGCACGCGCCGACACTCGCCGATTCCCTGGCCAGCTCAGCGTGGCCAGGTTCTGAACTCGAGGCCGTCGACCCGAACCACGCCCGACCCGTGCTCCACGCCGTAGAAGACGACGACCGCGTTCACGGCGGCGGGCAGCTCGTCGCCAGCTCGCACGAGCAGCGCCGATGCGAACGACAACCCATCGAGCAGGGTCTTCGCCGAGCGGGTCGGCGCCGCCAGCACGCGCGTTTCCCGAATCGCCGAGGCGAGCTGAGGCGCGCCGGCCGCCCGTGAGAACGCCGAGCCCAGTCCATCGCCGTCGCACGCCGTCAGGTCGACGGTGAGCGCTCCTTCGAGCGACGCCTCGTGATCGACGGTTCCCACCCAGATTGAGGCGGCTGGTGGCTTCATCGCCGCGCGATCTGACGTCGAATTTCTCACCGCGTCACCCGAAGAAATTCCATGAGCCGACCCTCCGAGCGGGTGGTGGGCCACGTTCACGCAACCTGTTACACCGCAAACCATGACGACGATTCTGTGCGTCCGGCGCGACGGCAAGACGGTGATCGGCGGCGACGGCCAGGTGACGCTCGACAAGATCGTGATGAAGGGCAACGCGAAGAAGGTGCGCCGTCTCGGCGATGGCTCGGTCATCGCGGGCTTCGCTGGAGGCACCGCCGACGCCTTCACGCTCTTCGAGCGCTTCGAGGCCAAGCTGCTCGAGTTTCAGAAGAACCTTCCCCGCGCCTGCGTCGAGCTCGGGAAGGACTGGCGAACCGATCGTTTCCTCCGCCGGCTCGAGGCGTTGCTGGTCGTCGCCGACAACGAGCGCACCTTCATTCTCTCGGGGGCGGGCGACGTGATCGATCCCGACTTCGGTATCGCTGCGGTGGGCTCCGGTGGTTCGTACGCGCTCGCTTCGGCCCGCGCGCTGCTGCAGCACTCGAAGCTGTCCGCCCGGCAGATCGTCGAAGAATCCCTCCGCATCGCGGCCGACATCGACATCTACACGAACCCGAACCTCGTGCTCGAGGAGCTCTGATGCGCTCGTCACTCACGCCTCGGGAGATCGTCGGAGAGCTCGATCGCTACATCGTCGGGCAGACGAAGGCCAAACGTGCGGTCGCCATCGCGCTGCGCAACCGCTGGCGCCGACAGCAGGTCACCGGCGAGCTCAAAGAAGACATCACCCCGAAGAACATCATCCTCATCGGGCCCACGGGCGTGGGGAAGACCGAGATCGCGCGGCGGCTCGCGAAGCTGGCGGGCTCTCCGTTCGTGAAGGTCGAGGCCTCGAAGTTCACCGAGGTCGGCTACGTCGGCCGCGACGTCGAGTCGATGGTGCGCGACCTCGTCGAGGCTGCGATCTCCCTCGTGCGTGACGAAGAGCTGATTCGCGTGCGCGAACGCGCCGTCGAGGCCGCCGAAGATCGCCTGGCCGAGTTGCTGAAGAACGGCTCTGGAACGCGCGGCTTCGGCCTGAGCTCAGCCAATTCGTCTGCGCCCAGGCTCTCCGAGAGCGATCGCGACAAGTTCCGCGCGCAACTCCGCGCCGGCACGCTCGACGACGAGATCGTCGAGGTCGAGGTGCAGGACTCGAACCTCATGTTCGTGCGCAACTTCTCGGGGCAGGGGCTCGAAGAGATGGGCGTCAACCTGCAAGACCTCTTCAAGGGCTTCCCCGGGCAGAGCCGCACCCGCAAGCGCAAGGCGCCTGTCCCCGAGGCCCTCAAGCTGCTCGAGGCCGAAGAGTCGGCGAAGCTGATCGACCAGGATCGCGTCAACCGCGACGCCCTCAAGCGCGCCGAGAACGACGGCATCATCTTCCTCGACGAGATCGACAAGATCGCCAGCCGCGAAGGCGGGAAGGGCGGCGGCCCCGACGTGTCTCGCGAAGGCGTGCAGCGCGACCTGCTCCCCATCGTCGAAGGCAGCACCGTCACCACCAAGTACGGCCCCCTCAAGACCGATCACGTGCTCTTCATCGCGGCCGGTGCGTTTCACGTCTCGAAGCCGTCTGATCTGATTCCCGAACTCCAGGGGCGCTTCCCGATTCGGGTCGAGCTCGAGCCGCTCACGGGCGACGATCTCGTGCGCATTCTGAAGGAGCCGAAGAACTCCCTGCTCAAGCAGTACACCGCGCTGCTGTCGGTCGAAGGCGTCACGCTCACCGTCACCGACGACGCCATTCTCGAGCTCGCCCGTCTCGCCCAGTTGGTGAACGAGCGCAGCCAGAACATCGGCGCGCGGCGCCTGCACACCATTCTCGAGCGGCTGCTCGAAGACGTGTCGTTCTCAGCTGGCGACGGAGGCAGCAAGACCATCACCATCGACGTGCCCTTCGTGCGTGAACGGCTCTCGGGTTTGGTGAAGGACGAAGATCTGTCGCGCTACATCCTGTAAATCGAGGTCGTCATGATCGAAGCCAAAGCTGCCTCCGAGTCTGCCGTTTCGGCCCCCACGAAGACCGACCGCCTGGTCGACAGCGCGAAGCACCATCTGCTGCAGAACTACAAGCAGCAGCCAGTCGTGCTGGTGAAGGGCGAAGGCGCCTACGTGTGGGACGCCGAGGGGCGCCGGTACCTCGATCTCATCTCGGGCATCGCCACCTGCGCGCTCGGGCACTGCCACCCGGCCGTCGTCGAAGCCGCGAAGAAGCAGCTCGAGACCCTGTGGCATGTCTCGAACGTCTTCTACACCGAGCCCCAGATTCAGCTCGCCGAGCGCCTCACGAAGGCTTTCGGGGGCACCGACTCGCGCGCGTTCTTCTGCAACTCGGGCGCAGAGGCGAACGAAGCACTCATCAAGCTCGCCCGCCGCTGGCAGCACGAGATCGCCGGCAACAAGGAGCGCAGCGAGATCATCACCTTCGAGGGCAGCTTCCACGGCCGCACGCTCGCGACCGTCACGGCCACCGCGCAGCCGAAGTACCAGGCGGGCTTCGAGCCGCTCCCGAAGGGCTTCGTCTATGCGCCCATGGGCGATCTCGAGGCGGTGAAGAAGCTCGTCGGCCCGCAGACGGCGGCGATTCTCATCGAGCCGATTCAGGGGGAAGGCGGCGTTCGCCCGGCGCCAGAGGGGTTTCTCCAGGGGCTACGCGAACTCTGTGACGAGCACGGGCTGCTGCTGCTCATCGACGAGGTGCAGACGGGCATCGGCCGCACTGGCAAGCCGTTCGCGTACCAGCATCACGGCATTCAGCCCGACGCGATCTCGCTCGCGAAGTCGCTCGGGAACGGGCTGCCCATCGGCGCGATGATCTGCGGCGACGCCGTCGGCAAGGCGTTGCCCTCGGGAACGCACGGCTCGACCTTCGGTGGAAACCCGGTCGCCGCTGCCGCCGCAGTCGCCACGTGGGATCTCGCGACCAGCCCGCAGATGCTGGCGTCGAACACCGAGAAGGGCGCGCTGCTCCACCGGCTCGGCAACGAGCTCAAGGCCCGCAAACCCGGCCGCGTGGTCGAGTGCCGGGGGCGCGGCATGCTCTTCGGCATCGAGGTCGACACGGGCGCCGCCGACGTCGTCGCGCGCTGCCGTCAAAACGGGTTGCTCGTCAACCTCGCGGGTGAGCGCACCGTTCGTTTCGCCCCGTCGTACGTCACCACTGAAGCGCAGCTGACCGAGGGGTTGACGTCGTTCGAGCGCTCGCTCTGAAATGTCCGCGGGGGCGGAACCACTGATGCCTGAGATGGAGAAGGTCGACATTCCGGAGGAGCGCCAGAAGGAGATCCTCGCGCTCGAAGCGAAGCTGAACTCGAACCACTTCGAAGTGCTGGGCATCACCGCGGGCGCGACCTCTGAGCAGGTTCGCGACGCGTTCCACGCCCTGTCCCGCAAGTTCCACCCTGATCGCTACCACGGGCGACAGCTGGGCTCGTTCGCCAGGCGCATCGACTCGATCTTCAAGCGGCTCGTCGAGGCGAACAACATTCTCACCGACCCCGACAAGCGGCAGGCCTACCTCGACGCGAACCCCTTCGTGCGCGCCGCGATTCGCGCAGCGACCGGCACCAACCCCACGCTTCAGCCCGTCGCTCCGAAGACGGCCGAAGAAGAAGCGCGTGATGCCGAGCGGCGCGCGCGGTTCTCGCGCCACCCGTACCTCGCGAAGGCCTCGAAGATCTCGGAGCAGCTCAGCAAGGCGAAGGCTCACATCGCGAAGCAGGAGTACAGCCACGCCTTCACGCTCCTCAACCTCGCAACCCAGATCGACCCGCAGAACGTCGAGGTGAAGACGCTGCTGAACGACGTTCGCAAGAAGGCCGAGCTGCTCCGGAGCGAGACCGACTACAAACGCGGCCTCGACGCGCTGAATCAAGGCAACGAGGAGCTGGCGCTGGCCGCTTTCAAGGCCGCCGTCAACGCGAGCCCCAGCAACCATGTGGCGGCCTTCAAGGCGGCCACGCTGCTCGAGCGGAACAGCGGAGACATCAAGGAAATCAGCGCCTTCGCCCAGAAGGCCGTCGAGGCGTCACCCAACACCGTCGAATACCGCGTTTTGCTCGGCCGAATGCTGGAGCAGGCAGGCATGAAAGCCCTCGCGAAGAAGCACTTCGAGGAGGCCCTGCGACTTGGCCCAGATCACCCGGACGTGAAAAAATACGTCAAGAAGCGCTGGCCGTTCTAACTTCTGGTTTTCATGGCAGAGCGCGAGCCCGTCATCGGTATCGACCTCGGTACGACGAACAGCGTGGTTGCGTTCATGCAAGACGGAACGCCCACGGTGATTCGCAACCGCGGATCGTCGAACCTCACGCCCTCGGTCGTGGCGATGTCCAAGACGGGCAAGATGCTCGTCGGGCAAATCGCCAAGCGTCAGGCGATCACGAACGCCAACGACACCGTCTACGCCGCCAAGCGCCTCATCGGCCGCAAGTTCTCGGCGGCGCAGACGCAAGACGCGGTGAAGGTGTTGCCGTACACCGTGCTCGCGGGCGATCACGACGACATCAAGCTGCAGCTGGCAGACAAGCAGTACTCGGTGCCCGAGATCTCGGCGATGGTGTTGCGCGAGCTCAAGCTCGACGCCGAAGCCTTCTTCGGCAAGCCGGTGCGCAAGGCCGTCATCACCGTGCCGGCGTACTTCAACGACGGCCAGCGCCAGGCCACGAAAGACGCGGGCCGCATCGCCGGCCTCGAGGTGCTGCGCATCATCAACGAGCCGACGGCCGCGGCGCTCGCCTACGGCTTCGGCAAGTCGGTCAACGGCAAGATCGCGGTCTTCGATCTCGGAGGCGGCACCTTCGACGTCTCGGTGCTCGACGTCTCGAGCGGCGTCTTCGACGTGATTGCCACCGGTGGTGACACGTACCTCGGCGGAGAAGACTTCGACAATCGCGTCATCGAGTGGCTCGTCTTCGACTTCGCGAAAGAGAACGGCGTCGACCTGCGGAAGGATCGCATGGCGCTGCAGCGCCTGAAGGACGCGGCCGAGAAGGCGAAGATCGAGCTGTCGTCGTCGAAAGAGACGCAGATCAACCTGCCGTTCATCTCGTCGCCTGCCGGCGGCGGCGCGGCGCTCCACCTGCATAAGACGCTCTCGCGCGAGAAGCTCGAGGAGCTGTGTGGCGATCTCGTCGCGCGCACCATCACCATCTGCGAGCAGGTGCTCACCGACGCGCGCGTGAAGGCCACCGATCTCAAGGAGATGATCCTCGTCGGCGGCATGACGCGCATGCCGAAGGTCGTCGACGCGGTGAAGACGTTCTTCCGCCGCGACCCGTGCAAGGGCGTTCACCCCGACGAAGTCGTCGCGCTCGGAGCCGCCGTGCAGGCCGACGCGCTCACCAGCCAGGACAGCGAGGTGGTGCTGCTCGACGTCACGCCCCAGAGCCTCGGGGTGGCGGTGGCCGGCGGCTACGTGCGCAAGCTCATTCCCCGCAACACCACCGTGCCCACGTCGGTCACCGAGGTCTTCAACACCTCGAAGGACGATCAGACGACGGTGAAGATCATGGTGCTGCAGGGCGAGGCTGAGGTCGCCCACCAGAACGAGCTGCTCGGTGAGTTCATTCTCACGGGCCTGCGCAAGGCGCGCCGCGGAGAGGTCGAGATCGACGTCACCTTCGAGATCAACTCCGAGGGCATCGTCTCGGTCTCGGCGCGCGATCGCGAGACGGGCCTGCAGCAGTCGATTCAGGTGACTGCCTCGGGTGGCCTCACCGAAGAAGAGCTCAAACGCATCATGGAGGAGCAGGCCGACCTGCTCCTCGAGGCGCGCACGGGAGAAGAGCTGCAGACGAAGCGCTCCGAGCTCAAGGCGCTCATGCGCGAGGTGGAAGACCTGATTCCGCAGCTCGACAAGGCGACCCAGGGCTCGGAGTTCGGGCAGGACGCCATCGCGAAGGCGAAGGCCACGCTCGAAAACGCACGCAAGGCCTTCGAAGGGCCGTTGCTCTCGAAGGTGACCGAGAGCATGGACACGCTCACCAGGACCATCAGCCTCTTCAAGGGCGTGCTGGATCGAATCAAGTGAAGGGCGGAGGGGGATGAGCAAGGAGCGCGCAGCACAGCTCATCGATGCCGGTATCTGGCTCCGGCTGTCGGGAGACCTCGAGGGGGCCCGGAAGCTCTTCGAGCGCGCCGTGAAGCTCGACCCTGCCAACGAGCGCGCGATGCAGCTGCTCCAGGAGGGGCCGGTTCCTCCGCCTCCGCCGTCGTCACCCTCGAGCTCGAGTCCCTTCGAGGCGCCCGAATCGGTCGCGCCACCCGTCGCGCCCGTCACCTCGAGTGCGTCTGGTGCAGCCCCCGCGGCCCCCGAGCCCACCACTGACCCTTCGGCGGCCGTCACCACGCTCACCTCGTTGCCGCCCGAAGAGACCGACTGGGGTCGCGCGACGGGCTTCGAGTCGCCGGCGCCCTTCGCGAACCCGTCACCAAAGCCATCGAACCCCGACGACTGGGGCGCGATGCTCGAGCCGCCCGCACTGCCGCCCAACCCGGCGGCGACCGCAAGTACGCCCAGCTCGACCATCTCGATCGGCGGCGAGCCCGACGGCCCGCCCGTGCGGTCGACGCCTCCGATCTACGGTGGCTCGTCGGCACAGAAGGGCCCCGGGCTGACCGTCACGCTCGATGGCGCGGCGCCGCCGCCGTCGCCGATTCGCGCCACGCCGCCGCAGTTCACCGAGCCGCCGCCGCCGAGCCGCCCGGCGCCGCCGCAGGCCGAGCCCGCCGCCCCACCTTCGATGGCGGTCACCTCGCCGATGGAGTGGAAGCCTCCCTCCTTCGTCGGCCTGGAGCCCACCAGCCCGTCGGGCGTGGCTGCGGTCACCGTCACGATCACCGACGCGAACGCGCCATCGCCCTCGCCCCCGCGCTCGACACCGCCGCTGTTCGAGACGACCCCCGAGTCGCCGCAGGCGCCGTTCCCCACCGCCGCGCCTTCGCCGCCGCGCGTTCCGTCGTTCAGCAAGTCGCCCATTCCCGTCGCGCCCGTGCCCACCAACGTCGATGTGCCGCTGACCGCAGCTCCCGACCCGGTCGGCGTTGCCTGGGCGTGGTCGAGCAACAGCCCCGCACCTTTCCGCGACCCGGCCACGGCGCCCGCCGTCGTGCCCGCCGAGAACCGCGCGCTGCCGACGCCCACGCCGTCGCCGCTCTCTCCGAACGCGACCTCCGCGTGGGACGCGCGCAGCACCCCTGGCATCAAGCTCTCGGCCATCGTGGGTGAAGACAAGGCCCTCGAGATGCTCTCGTCGGACTCGGCCGTGCGTCACACGGCCACGGCGAGCGCGAAAGACGAAGTGAAGACGCTGCTGCGCGGGGCGCGCGATCTGCTCGATCTCGACGATCACACGGGCGCGATGGAGCTGATCGTCAAGGCGCAGGCGATGGCGCCCGACGACCCCGACGTGAAGGCGCTGCGGGAGCGGAGCGAGAAGACCCTCCTGACGATGTTCGAGTCGAAGCTGGGCAAGATCGAGACGATTCCCCGCGTGCTGCTGAAGGAAGACGAGATCATCTGGCTCAACCTCGATCACCGTGCCGGCTTCGTGCTCGCGCAGATCGACGGCACCGTGAGCTTCGACGATCTCTTCGCGGTCTCGGGCATGTCACGGCTCGACACGGCGAGAATCCTCGCGCAGCTCGTCGACGAGGGCGTGATCAACAAGGGTTGAACGAAGCGGCTTCGTTCAACGGTCGAGCGGCCTGACGATCGAGCGGCCTAACGATCGAGCGGGTCGTCGGGCTCGCGGCCTTCGGCGGCCTGATGCTGCCGGTCCTTCCAGACGGTCATCGCGTAGTCGACCAGCGTGTCGAGGTACGTGCTCAACGGAGGGCAGCGGACGCCGGTGCCATCGAGCAGCTCGAGCGCCGTGTGGCAGTTGTAGAGCGCGAGATGGTTCACGTAGTTGATCGCAGCGCGCTGCGGGCGGGCGAGCTTCTCGAGACCGGGGAGGCGCAGCATGAAGTCGGCCGCGCGTGCCGAGACGTTGAAGCGGGGCAGCTTGCGGTTCGACTTCGCGGCGATCAGCTCGTACACGCGGCGCGCCGACATCGGGTTCGGGTCGACGAGGTGCACCGTCTTGCCCTTCGCCGCGGGGTTCTGGGCGAGGAGCCACGTGGCGTCGGTGACGAAGTCGACGGGCACGACGTTGAGCGGCGCCACGCCGTTGCCGGGCAGGGGCAGCGGAATCACCAGCGGCGACATCACCAGCAACATGCCGAGGTAGTAGGGGCCATCGAAGCGCTCGATCTCGCCGGTGCGTGAGTCGCCCACGACGGTCGAGGGGCGAATGACGGTGATCGGCAGCTCCTCCATCGCGCGCTGCACGAGCTTCTCGGCGAGAAACTTCGTCTCTTCGTACGGGTTGCGAAAGCCCTGGCCGCAGTCGAGCTCGTCTTCGGCGATGACGCCCACGCGATCGCCCGAGACGTAGGTGGTGCTGAAGTGCACGAGCCGCTCGAGGTGCTTCGCGTCTTTCGCCAGCTCGAGCACGTGCCGCGTGCCGTGCACGTTCACCTGGTGCGCCGTCTCGCGCGGCATGCCCAGGTAGGAGATGGCCGCGAGGTGGAAGACGTGCGTCACCTCGTCGCACAGGCGCTGGTACTCGGGGCCCGAGAGGCCGAGGTGAATGTCGACGATGTCGCCCGACAGAATGTCGATGGGCGCGGGGCCCAGCTTCGAGGCGTACTGGGTGGCCTCCTTCACGAAGCGCGGTTGCACGAGCAGCACGATGCGCTTGTCGGGCGCCGCCTTCGCGAGGTGACGAACCAACCGCTTGCCGATGAAGCCCGGGTAGCCGGTGACGAAGATGGTGCCTGACACGCGCGGCAGCATAGACCCGGCGCACGAAGGGTCGAGCGTGCCCGACCGTCGTGACGCGTCAGCCGCGCGCGAGCATCTGGCGCCACACCTCGTCGACCTGCGCGGCGGTCGCCTGGGGGCTGCCGCCGTTGTCGATGATCCACGTGGCGAACGCGCGTTTCGCGTCGAGCGGCATCTGCGAGTGGATGCGGGCGTCGGCCTCGGCGGCGGTCAGCTGGTTTCGCGCCATCAGCCGCGCCCGTTGCACGTCTCGTGGCGCCACCACGAGCACCACGCCCGAGAGCCCTTCATGCAAGCGGTTCTCGATCAGCAGCGGCGCGTCGTAGAGCGCGCGCGGGGCACCCGACTCGGCCAGCGCGATCGACTGCTCGAGCACGGCCTGGCGTATTCGGGGGTGCGTGATGGCGTTGAGCGCTTCGCGTTCTCGCGGGTTCGAGAAGATGCGCGCACCGAGCGCAGCACGATTCAAGTTTCCGTCAGCGTCGACGACGCCGGGGAAGCGCTCCGCGATCTCGGCGAGCGCGGGCTGGCCCTTCGCAACCACCTCGCGAGCCACCACGTCGGCGTCGATGAGCGGCATGCCCTTCGCGACGAACAGCGTCGCCACGGTGGACTTGCCCGTCGCGATGCCGCCCGTCAGGCCGTACAGCTCCACGTCAGGCCTTCGACGGAAGGAAGGCGAACGAGAGCACCGTGCCGTCGTCTTTGAAGAACACGGCCAGGCCCAGGCGCTGGTAGACGAAGTGCGGCTTCTTGCCGCTCCCGGCCTCCTTGAGGAAGTAGCAGGGCGACTCGAGGTCGGGGTCCTTCTTCTTCGGGGGGCACTGCGGGCCGTAGCTCTCTTCGACCGCCGCCTTGTCGATGACGGGCGAGACGTAGACGTCGATGCGCGCGACGGTGTCGCCCGCGGGCGTCAGCTTGAACTGCGCCTGCACCGTGCCGGGGATCGCCTGGAGCCCGGCGTAGATGAGAACGGTCTGACCCTTGATGTCGGTCTTGTTGGTGGGCTGGCCGAACTTGCCGAACACGTCGAGCGCGCTCGACACACCCGGCTGAATGCCCTGCCACGGCTTGGCGAAGACCGCCGAGGACAAGAGGAGGAGTCCCAATGAGAGGAAGCGCGACATGGTGAGCACGTGCATGCTACGCCAGACGCGATGGCTTCGAGCTTTCTTCGTGTCGGGATCGCGGTGGTGATGTGCGCCTCGTCGGGTGCGCTCGCGTACGACTTTCTGGGCGCCGAGAGCTGCCAGAGCTGTCACGCCGACGCCTACGCGGCGTGGAAGGCGTCTCCGCACGCGCGAGCGAAAGACGTGCTCTCGCCGACGCAGCAGCGCGACGCGCGCTGTCTGTCGTGCCACTCGCCGAACGACGTCGATCAGAAGCAGGCCGGCGTCACCTGCGAGACGTGTCACGGCGGCGGGCAGTACTACTCGCCGAAGTACATCATGAAAGATCCCGAGCTGGCCCGGCTCTCGGGCCTGGTCGACCCGACCGAGAAGGCCTGCCGTGGGTGTCACGACGCCTCGAGCCCTTCCCTCAAGCCCTTCGACTTCGCCTCGCGCCTCAGGGCGATGGATCACTGGTCGACCGAGCGCGCGAAGAAGAAGGAGCAGTCCTCCTCGCGCACGCCCGGCACCTTCCTCAAGTTCGGCGCCTGGCTCAGCCACCAGCCTGTGATCGTTCGGCGATGAGCAGCGCGCTGAAGGTGCTCGACGCGGTCTTCGTCACGACGGCCACCAAGGCCAGCCAGTGGCCCCGTGAGCCCGTTCCCGAGGTGGCCTTCGTCGGCCGCTCCAACGTCGGCAAGTCGTCGATGATCAACACGCTCGCGCAGCGCAACAAGCTGGTGCGCGTGTCGAACACGCCGGGCCGCACGCGCACGCTCAACTTCTTCGACGTCACCATGGAGTCGCACGCGAAGAAGCGCGTCGTGCGCCTGTGCGACTTGCCCGGCTACGGCTTCGCGAAGGTGTCGAAGGTCGAGCGCGAAGACTGGCACCACATGATCAACGAGTACCTGTCGGAGCGGCACACGCTCAAGGTGATCGTCAGCATCATCGACGCCGAAGTGGGGCCGACCGCAGACGACGTGGCCATGCTCGACTTCCTGCAGGGCACGCCGCCGAAGATCCTCGTGGTGGGCACCAAGATCGACCGCATCGGCAAGTCGTACCGAAAGCCCCGCCTGCAGGAGCTCGCGAAGAAGCTCGAGGTGCCCATCGAGGCCGTCGTGGGCTTTTCGGCGACGGAGCGCATCGGGGTGAGCGACGTGTGGAACCGCCTGCTCGCGACGGTCGACGGTCGAGGTTGACCCCCGTCTCAGGGTGGGCCAACACTGCCCTCATGCGCACGAGGCTCGTCGTCCTCCTTGCCTGGGCCGTGGTTTCAGGCTGCCAGTGCAACTGTTCCAATCGCGTCGACTTCACGAAAGACGGCGGTCGTGCGGGTGGTGAAGGCGGTGGTCTCGCTGGCGACGGCGGTTCGGCAGGGGGCAGGGCGACGGCGGGCGGGCAGGGCGGCGCAGGTGGTGGCGTGGCCTTCGACGCTGGCGACGGCACGACGACGACGACCATCGGGCCCGGAGGCTTCACGCTCGATGGCGGCTCCGGTGGCGTGGGCTCGGGCGTCGTCACCAACCCGATGGGCCACATCGTGCTGGGCACCAGCTCGCTCGATCTCGGCTTCATGTGGGTCGCCAACAACAGCACCGGCTGGGTCTCGAAGTACGACACGCGCACGGGCAAAGAGGTTGGCCGCTTCTGGGCGACGATTCCCAAAGACTGCGCGAACAGCCCGAACGGCCCTCCCTGTGCGGGTGGCAGCTTCCAGGCAGCGCTCACCGCAGGCCCCGGCAAGCACAACCCCTCGCGCACCGCGATCGATCGGTTCGGCAACGTGTGGGTCGCCAACCGCGCCGTCGGCCAGCAGGGCTCGGTGACGAAGATCGCGAACGACCCGGTCGACTGTGTCGATCGCAACGGCAACGGTTCGATTCAGACGAGCCGCGACCTGAACAACGACGGCCAGATCAGCATGAACCCCGCTGACGGCGAGATGATCTTGCCCACCAACTTCCAGGACCCGAACCAGTACGACGAGTGCGTGCTCTTCTCGACGCCGGTCGGAGGCCCGGGCGGTGACGTGGCGGCGCGCGCGATCGCCGTCTCCGCCGGCATCGAGGGCAGCGCCGGTGACGTGTGGGTCGCCATCTATCGCGAGCAGCGCGTGTACAAGCTGTCGTCGCTGACCGGTCAGCCGGTGCCCGTGAGTGGTGGCTCGGGCCAGACGTACATTCAGCTCAACTTCGGGCCCTACGGCGCCATCGTCGACTCGAAGCAGCGCTTGTGGATCGTGGAGATCGGCCAGGCGCGTTTCGCCCTCATCGACGCGAACCCCGGCACGCTCATCAACGACACGATTCGGGCGCCTGCGAACCTGAACTGCGCCGCGTACGCGCTCGGCATCGACGGCAAAGACCGCGTCTGGGTGCCCGGCTGGTCGCAGGGCGCGCGGGCGTGCCGGTACGACCACTCGACCCAGACGTGGGCGGCCTTCGACTTCTCGTCGGCGCGCAGCCAGCGCAACACCGCCTTCGCCATGGGCCGCGGCATCGCGGTCGACGTGCTCGGCACCGTCTACATGAGCGGCTACGGCGGCAACACCGGCCAGCTCATTCGGTTCGACGCCGAGACGGGCGCGGTGAAGCCGTACGGCGCGGCGGCCTTCATCGACTACAGCGACGCGCAGTCGTCGGCGGCGATCGGCGTTGGCCTCGACAGCGACGGCCAGCCCTGGGTGAACAACAGCTCGGGCAACATGGTGCGCGTCGACAACGCGACCGGCGCGATCCTCAAGTCGACCCAGCAGGACCCGGGCCTCTACACGTACAGCGACTTCACAGGGTACCAGCTGCGCAACTTCACCGCGCCGCGAGGCGTGTACCGCCGTGACTTCGAGGGCTGCGGCGAAGAGGCCGAGTGGCGCACCCTGACGTGGGACGCCTCGGTGCCCCCGAACACGACCTTGAGCGTGACCGTGAGGGTGGCGAACACCATCGCCGAGCTCTCGCAGCCCGGCGCAGCACGGTACGGGCCGTTCACCACGTCACCGGTCGATCTGCAGGCGCAGGGCGTGGTGAAGCGAAAGTACCTGCGCGCCGAGTTCACCTTGTCGTCCGCCGATCGCGTGACGACGCCAGTGCTGCGTTCGTTCCAGGTGACGTCCTTCTGTGGAGTGATGATCCAGTGACGCCGACGAGTGAGACCCATGAAGCGCGCAGGGCCGAGCTGGTGCGGCGGCTGACCGAGCTGGCGCCCAAGAAGAAGCTCGACGCGATGCTCGAAGAGGTCGACGGGCGGGCGCTCGTTCGCAGCATTCCCGCCGAAGAGGTCTACGCGACGATCATCGACGTCGGGCTGGTCGACTCGACCGACATCGTGCAGCTGTCGACGCCTGATCAGTTCCGCACCTACGTCGATCTCGCGAGCTGGCAGCGCGATCGGGTCGACGTGCTCGAGGTGCTGCATTGGCTGCGGGCGGCGCGCGGTGAAGACGAAGCGGAGTACCAGAAGAAGCTGGTGCGCCTCGACCTCGAGCTGCTCGAGCTGATGTTCAAGAAGCTCACGCGCATTCACGATCTGCAGGAGAACCCCGACGTCGACACCGAGGGCATGACGCTCGAGACGCCCGAGGGGCAGTTCTTGATCGAGTTCACGATCGAAGGCGTCGACGAGCACGCCATGAGAACGCTCACGAAGGATCTGATGGCCTCGAACCCGTTCGAGCTCACCCGGTTCCTCGAGGCGGTGCGGTGGGAGCAGGCGACCGAGCTCGAAGAGGCGGCGTTTCAGTTTCGACAGAGCCGCCTGCAGGATCTCGGTTTTCCGCCGCTCGACGAGGCGCTCAAGGTCTTCGCCTGGCTCGACCCCGACAAGGCGAAGGTGTTCAGCGGCACACCAGGGCTCTCGAAGCCGGGCGAGCGCGTCGACTACGTGCTCGCGATGTTCCGCGGGCTCGACGCGGTGGAGCGCACGAACCTCGAAGGCGAGGTTCGCTACCTCGTGAACTGCATTCTGGTCGCCGAAGGCGCCGAGCCGGGCGACCCCGAAGCGCTGAAGCGGCTGAGCGAGCACGCGCGCGACACGCTCGAGCTGGGCCTCGAGCACCTGACCGGTGGCGACGCGGAGCGTGCCGTCGACGTCGTTCGCGAGAAGACGCTGCGCGAGATCTTCCAGATCGGCTTCTCGCTCACGCTGAAGGTGAAGCGGCAGGTCGAGCGGCTCGGGCAGGAGCAGGGCAGCAAGTTCGCCGACACGTGGCTCGTGCTGGATGAAGAGGCGCAGGCGCTCCAGGCGTTGCTGCGTCGCCGGCCGCTCAAGGCGCTCAAGGTTCCCGGCGCCGAGCCCGTCACCTTCCGTTCGAAGCGAGAGCTGGCCGAGGTCGAGGCGCTGCTCTCACGGGTGCGCAGCCAGCGGGCGATCTTCAACGCGTTGCTGGGCACGTCTCCGGCTGAGGCGATCGCGCGGTTCGGCGTCAAGCTGGCCGAGCTGACGCCGCAGCGGTTGTTCCTCGCGGTGGTCGCGCACGCCGAGGTGGCGGGGACGATCGACGTCGCTCCCTTCCCCGAGCTGCGCGTGCAGGAACTCGTCACGCGCATCTTCGACGAGCAGGGGCGTCAGCCGGTGCTGCGTCCGAGCGCGGGCAAACGCGCCGTCGAGGTGTTGACGAGCAAGCTCAGCGAAGGCGTCTCGGAGCTCGAGCCGATGGTGGCGCGGGTGCTCGCGGCGCTGCTGGCCGACGTCGGCAAACGGTGGATGGACGATGGCCGCGTCGACGCGAAGCGCATCGTCGTGCTGCCGGTCGCAGGCCAGGTGGTGGTCTGAGCGATGTCGGTGCGCGTGCTGAGTCTGCCGGGGTGGAACGGCTCGGGGCCCGAGCACTGGCAGTCGTTGTGGGAGCGCCTCGACGCGCGCGTGATTCGCGTGGAGCAGGCGTCGTGGACGGAGCCGTCGCTCGAGGCGTGGCGAACGACGGTGCTGACGGCGCTGGCGACGGCCGAGCCCACGGTGTTGGTCGGCCACTCGCTCGGCGCCGCGCTCATTCCACATCTCGTCGAGGCGAAGAACATCGCCGGCGCGCTCCTGGTGGCCCCGCCTGAGCTGTCTCGCGGCGACCTGCCGAAGTTCATTCGTGAGTTCGAGCGTGAACCGGCGGCGCTGCCGTTCCCCGCGACGGTCATCGCGAGCTCCGACGACCCCTATGCGTCGGTCGAGCACTCGGAGCGTTTCGCGAAGGGCCTCGGCGCGCGCTTCGAGAACCTGGGCCCGAAGGGGCACCTGAACGCCGAGTCGAAGCTGGGCACCTGGCCCGAGGGCTGGGAGCTGCTGCGGCGGCTCCGGGCGCAGGCGCCCTTCGTGATGGACCCGCGGCTGGCGCTCGACGCCGTTCACATCGGCCGCAGCGAGCTGTCGGATCTGCTGTTGTTCGACGAGGTGCGCTGGCCGTGGTTCGTGCTGGTGCCTCGTCGCAGCGGCGCGGAGGATCAGGCCCACCTGACGGAGGGCGATCGCGCACAGCTCAACGAAGAATCGGCGGCGCTCTGTGCCGTGCTGCGTGATCGGTTTCAGACCGACAAGGTGAACGTCGGAGCGTTGGGCAACGTCGTGCGCCAGCTGCACGTGCATCACATCGGAAGAACCCTCGCTGATCCCGCGTGGCCGGGCCCGGTGTGGGGCCACTCGCAACGGCAGGCGGCGACGCGCCCGGTGCACCTGGGTCGATCATCGCTCGCGTTCTCTGATTCGCGGCTGTCGTCGCGCTTCGATCGACTGCTCTGAGCGCTTGCTAGACGTCTCGGCCGATCGCTTCCGACAGACTCGACAGCTTCAGCTCGGCCAGCTTCTGCTCCAGCCGATCGAGAATGCGTCGCGGCAGGCCGGGCCCGCCGTAGATGAAGCCCGTGTAGATCTGCACCAGCGACGCACCGGCAGCGATCTTCGCGAAGGCGTCATCTCCATCGAACACGCCGCCGACGCCGATGATCGGCAGCTTGCCCTCGGAGCGTTTGAACGCGCGCTTCAAGACCTCGGTCGAGCGTTGGAAGACGGGTTTGCCCGAGAGGCCGCCAGTCTCCTTCGCGGTCGGGTGCTCGAAGGGCCGTGTGATGGTCGTGTTGGTGCAGATGAGCCCGGTGATTCCGCTCGAGCGCACGACGTCGACCACCGCGTCGACCGCTTCGTCACCGAGGTCGGGAGCGATCTTCAAGAACAGCGGCTTGGCGCCGACCTTCGCCTTCACGGCTGACAGAATCGCGGCGAGCGCCTCAGGCTCCTGCAGCTGCCGCAGCCCCGGCGTGTTCGGCGACGACAGGTTCACGACGACGTAATCGCCGAGCGGGCCCACGGTCTCGGCGCACGCCACGTAGTCCTCGACGGCGCGTTCGTTCGGCGTGTCTTTGTTCTTGCCGATGTTCACGCCGACGGGCCCCGGCCGCCACGCGAGCTTCTCGAGCCGCGCCTTCATCTCGGCCATGCCCTCGTTGTTGAAACCGAGCCGGTTGATGAGGGCCGTGTGCTCGGGAATTCTGAAAATCCGGGGCAGGGGATTTCCACTCTGCGGCCGCGGCGTGACGGTGCCCACCTCGACGAAGCCGAAGCCCAGCCCGAACAAGCCGACGAGCGCCTCGGCGTTCTTGTCGAGGCCCGCGGCGAGCCCGATGGGGTTGGGAAAGGTGAGGCCCGCGACGGTGGTGGTGAGTCGATCGGCCTTCGCGTTCGAGCGCCACGACTTCGCCATCGCGACCGGCATCGCCTTGAGGCCGGCCATACCGAGGTGGTGCGCCTTCTCGGCGTCGAGTGTGAAGAGGACCGGCCGCAGCAGCGCTTCGTACATGGGCGTCAGCGCGGCTGAATGAACGAGTACTCGCGCGCCCAGGCGAGCGTCTGATCGATCTGCTCCGAGGTGAGAATGCGGTTGTTCTCGACGATCTCGATCTCGCGCCGCATGTCGGTGTTCAGCAGGTACGGGCCGTCGGTGTTGATGGTCACCTTCACGCCGCGATCCCAGAAGGTGCGAATGATGTGCTCGAGCTCCTTGATGCCCTCGACCGCCTTCGTCTGCAGGTTCGAGGTGGGGCAGATCTCGAGCACGACGTCGCGCTCCTTGAGCAGCTTCATGGCCGACTCGTCGTAGGCCGCGCGAATGCCATGGCCGATGCGGTTGGGCTTGAGCTTGTCGATGACGGCGATGACGCCCTCGGCGCCGGTGCCGCGCGTCTCGCCCGTGTGCACGGTGGCCTTGAGGCCGGCCTTGCGGGCGCGCTCGAACAGGTCTTCGTACTGGGCGACGACGTCGGGCTTGAGCTCGAGCGCGTGAGACTCGGTGCCGGCGAGATCGATGCCGAGCACGCCGCGGTGCCGGTACTTGATCGCCTTGTCGACGATGATGCTGTTCAGCTTGTGGTCGAACTCGCGCGCCAGGCAGAAGATCAGGCAGGCCTTCACGCCGTACTCGAGCGTCGCCTGATCCATGCCGCGAATGGCTGCGTGAATGATGTGGTCGAGGTCGAGCTCGGAGTGCAGGTTGCGCTTCATCGGGTTGAAGCGCAGCTCGATCTGCGTGACGCGCGAGGAGCGGTACTCCTTGCCGATCACCTCGTAGACCGAGCGCTCGATCGCCATCGGCGAGCTCTGAATCTTCTCGGTCCAGGTGTGCATGATCTTCAAGTACTCGTCGAGGCTCGCCACCTTGTCGGGGCTCGCGGTGATCAGATCGACGAACTCGAAGTAACTTTTGACGGGGAGCTTGAAGCCGTGCTGGTGCGCGATGGCCCAGAGGATGTGGGGTGCAACGGCGCCGCCGACGTGGATGTGGAGGTCAATCAGCTCTCTCGTCATGTCTTCCTTTTTCATATCGCCGGGCCCGTTTGAAGTGCTCCGAAGTGCTCACCTGAGCGTGCGGAGGGTTGGCCCGGCGTGGTGAAGTTCGATGCCCTCCGCTTCGTTGGGCGCGATAGACGGTCGTCAGAAGCGTTCCTGACTGGAGGATGGGCCCATGGCAGCCAAGAAGAAGGCATCGAAGAAGAAGCCCGTTGTGAAGAAGAAGCCCGCCGCGAAGAAGCCGGTGAAGAAGGCCGCGCCGAAGAAGGTCGTCGCGAAGAAGCGCAAGGGCACGCCACGCAACCCGCCGATGCACGCGAAGGTGAACCACCCCGAGCTCGAAGACGACGAGCACGAAGAGGTGTTCGAGATCTTCAAGGTCTACGATCGCGACGGCTCGGGCAGCATCGATCGTGGCGAGTTCGCCCGGCTGCTCGAGGCGCTCGGCCAGAGCCCCGGTGAGATGGAGCTGAACATCGCGCTCGACGTCGTCGACGCAAACCACTCGGGCAAGATCTCGTGGGACGAGTTCAAGGCGTGGTGGTCGAGCCGGTAGTCACAAGCCGCGCAGCTGCTTGAGCGCCTCGTACGCGTCTTTGACGATGCGAAAGCGCTCGGTCGCGGCTTCGGCTTCTTTCGCACCGAGCGAGGCGACGCGGTCGGGGTGATTCTCGGCCGCGAGCCTTCGAAACGCGGAGCGGATCTCGTCGTCACTCGCAGATTCGGGGAGCCCCAGCACCTCGAAGTGCTCCTTGCCGCTCCCGAAGAAGTCCTTCGTGATCTGCAGCAGCTGCTCGTCCGACAGGTTGAAGTGCTGCACGACGCGCTTGAGGGTGTCCTGCTCGGCGCGCTTCATGGCTCCGTCGGCGAGCACCATCTCGTACATCGCGCGCAGCACCTCGACCCGAAGCGCAGGCTTCACGGCGCCACGGTTCGCCTTCACCAGCGTCTCGATGTCGGCGGCAGGTTGACCGAGCGCTTCCTTGAGCGAGACCCGAACCACCTCGAGCCCCGCCTCGTCGAACTTCAGCGCGTGCTCGAAGAACTCGCGCACCGTACGCACCTCGTCACTGACGACGTCTCCATCGGTGCGGGCGAGCTCGATGAAGATCGGGCACAGCGCGCGGGCGAGGGCGGTGTGCTCTTCGCTCGCCGGCCTCGGAGGAACCGGCTTCGCGCGCGCCTTCTCTTTCGCGCGACGCTTCTTCCCCTCGGCGAGCAGCTCGTCGACCGACTTCGGGTGCTCGACGCGGGGCACGTCGCCTTCGCGATCGAAGAACAGGTGCCCGAGCAGGCCGCCCGCGACGACGCACGCGAACACCACGAGCGGATTCCACTCGAGCAGCATTCCCACGCAGCCGCCGATGCCGGCGCCGAGCACCTTCCCGTACACGCGCGTCAGCGTACTCCGTCAGGTGCGCGCAACGAGTGTCATGAAAAGGGCGGTTTCCGCACCTGAAGCGGCACGAGCTGTGCTCTGGGTTTCCCCGTGCGAAGCCGTCGTGGGCTGCTGGCCGCAGGAGTGGTGCTGATCGCCGCGTGGGCGCTCGCCGCGCTGTGGATCGACCACGTCGGTACGAGCTCGAACGACGTCGCCAGACGCGAGTGTGCCGTCGTCGTGTTGGGTGCTCGCGTGAACGAAGGCGGGGTGGCCTCAGACACGTTGGCGGCACGCGTGGCCGAAGGTGTGGCGACCCGCAAAGCAGGGAAGGGTGAGTTCCTCGTCTTTTCAGGAGGCGTTGGCGACTTCCCGCCCGCCGAGGCGATCGTCGGGAGAGACCTCGCCATCGACGCTGGCATCGCGGCCGAGTCGATTCTCGTCGAGGTGAACAGTCACTCCACCCGCCAGAACGCACGCGAGACGGTGAAGCTGCTGAAGGCGCGTGACGTTCACTGCGCTCACGTGATCTCCGACCCGTACCACCTGGCCAGGGCGCGCTGGTGCTTCCGGCAGGAGGGCTTCGAGGTCACCATCGGCCCGGTGCTCGACGCCCCACGACACCGCTCGTTGCTGCACCGCGTGTGGTGGACGGCACGAGAGGTGCCCGCGCTCATTCGGCTCGTGCTCACCGAGTGAAGGTGCTGGTACAGATCGCCCATGACCGCACAGCTCATCGACGGGAAGGCGCTGGCCGCGAAGGTTCGTGACGAGGTGAAGCAGCAGGCCGCCCAGGTGACGGCGAAGTACGGCAGGCCGCCCGGCATCGCCGTCGTGCGCGTCGGTGATGATCCCGCGTCGCAGGTCTACGTGACCTCGAAGGAGAAGACGGCGAAGGAGCTCGGCTTCGGCTCGTGGCACCACCACTTCCCGGCGACCCTCACGCAGCCAGAGTTGTTGGCGGTCGTGGCGAAGCTGAACGCTGACCCGGCCGTCGACGGCATTCTCGTGCAGCTGCCGTTGCCGAAGCACATCGACTCGAACCTCGTGCTCGCGGCGATCGATCCGTCGAAGGACGTCGACGGCTTTCACGCCACCAACGCGGGGTTGCTCTTCCAGGGGCGCCCCGGGCTGACGCCGTGCACACCGTCGGGCTGCATGCGCATGCTCCAGGAGATTCGCTACGACGTGACGGGCAAGAACTGCGTCGTGATCGGCCGCTCCAACATCGTGGGCCGGCCGATGGCGATGCTGCTGCTGAACGCGAGCGCGACGGTCACGGTCTGCCACTCGAAGAGCGACGTCGCCGCCGAGGTGCGCCGCGCCGACGTCGTGGTCGCGGCGGTCGGCGTCTCGAAGCTCGTCAAGGGCGAGTGGGTGAAGCCGGGGGCGATCGTCATCGACGTCGGCATGAACCGCGGCGCCGATGGAAAGCTCTCGGGCGATGTCGAGTTCGAGACGGCGAAGGAGCGCGCAGCGTGGATCACGCCGGTTCCCGGTGGCGTCGGCCCGATGACGATCGCGATGCTGATGCAGAACACGGTCATCGCCGCGCAGGCGCGACTGTCACGGTGACTTGCGGCGCTTGTTCTTGATCGTCGGCAGAATCGAACGACGGTTCGGCCAGCTCTGGTGGCGATCGCCACGGGCGATGAAGGCGTTGCCCAGCTCGACGCCACGCTCGCCGCCGTTCACCGAGAGCGCGTAGTCGAACTCATCGGGCGTCAGCACCTTCGCGGTCACCAGCCAGATGGTGTTCACCTTCTCTCGCGGCACGAGAATGGCCTCTGAACCGACGGCGTCTCCAACCAGCGGCACCCCGAGGAGCACGCCTACCGTCTTGCGCTTCGTCTGCAACGCCTCGAGCCCCGCGACGGGATCGAGCTCGAAGGTGAGCGAGTCGAACTTGCCCAGCCGCCCCTTCACGTCGATGCGATCGGGGACGATGGCGTCGGTCAGGCTCCAGAGCAGCTGGGGAACCCAGCTCTTCGCGATGCCCTGATCGGACGAATCTTCGAGCTGCTCGAGCGGCACCTCGACCCCGACCTCGACGTCGAAGGTCCAATCGGGGGCGTCGTCGTGGAGCGTTCGGTCCCACTCGTCCGAGAGGCCGTCGGTCACGACGAGCACCGACTTCTCGCGGCGCACGATCTTCAGCTTCGCGATCGCCAGCGAGGGCCACGGCGGCCCGGGGGTCGGTACTGGAAGCCGCGCCACCACCTGCTCGGTCACGGTGCCGAACTTCGCGAGGCCCTCGGCGCGTGCAGCCTCGAGCGGGTTCACCTTCACCCGCTTCGTCTTCGCAGCTGCCGCGCGCCCCCAGCTCTTCTCGACCGGAGCCTGGGTCAGCATCAGCACCGCGACGGCGGTGATGACGCTCACGGAATGGTCGGCAGGCCGAGCTGCGTGAGCAACCCGTTCACGGCCTTGTTGGCCATGCGGCGGGGAATGAGCATCACGAAGCCGTCGGTGCCGATGTTCGTCTCGGCCGGAATCAGGAAGAACGCGAAGAGGCGCGCGAGGAAGGTGGGCTGCACCCAGCCCTGCACCGTCAACGTCGTGCCCGAGAGCGAGGCGACCAGCATCATCGGCGCGACGAGAAAGCCCGTGCCCTTCTGGTACGTGCGTGTGTCGGTGCCCGCGCCAGCGACCAGCTTGTAGCCGTTGCCCGGGGCCCACGCGTCGATGGCTGCCCAGGGCGCACCAGAGACCGTACCGCTGACCGTCGACCGCTTCTTGGGATCGGACTGAACGATGCTCATGGGGTCCTCGCGCGCAGCGCTGTGACGATCATTCGCGACGCTGGGCTGCGATTCAGCGTGTAGAAGTGAATGCCGGGAACTCCTCGCTGCAACAGCTCGAGGCACTGCACGGTCGCGTGCGCCACGCCGAGCTGCATCACCGCCGTCGGGTCATCCTTCACCTTCTCGAGCTCGAGCTGCAGCCGCATGGGCACCGTGGTGCCGCACAGACGCACGAAGCGCGTGATCTGCTCGAAGTTGGTGATCGGCATGATGCCGGGAACGATCGGCACGTTGATGCCTGCGCGGCGGGCCCGCTCGACGAAGTCGAAGTAGAAGGCGTTGTCGAAGAAGAGCTGGGTGATGAGGAAGTCGCAGCCAGCGTCGACCTTCGCTTTCAGGTGCTGCAGGTCGGCCTCGCGCGACGCCGTCTCGACGTGCCCTTCCGGGTAGGCCGCCGCGCCGATGCAGAAGCCCAGGTTCTGCGCCTGCGTGAACTCGACCAGCTCACCCGCGTAGCCGAACCCGCCCTCGGTGCGCTGAAACGACGTCTGCCCCTTCGGAGGGTCGCCCCGCAGCGCGAGCACGTTCTCGATGCGCGCCTTGGCGAGGCGGCCGAGCACCTCGGCGATCTCCTCCTTCGTGTGGCCCACGCACGTGAGGTGCGCCATGGCCTCGATGCCGGTGCGCTCCTTGATGTGGCTGACGAGCTCGATGGTGCGGTCTCGCGTCGAGCCGCCGGCCCCGTACGTGACCGAGACGAAGCCGGGCTCGAGCGAACGTAGATCTTCGAGCGTCTCCCAGAGCTGCTTCTCCCCTTCGGGCGTCTTGGGCGGAAAGAACTCGAAGCTGAAACAGGGCTTCGACGGGTTGAGTCGGGTGCGGATCTTCACGGGGCCTGTCTGCCAGATGGTGCGCTGCGTTGCACCTTCGGAGCATCGGCCGGAATGGGTCCCGTCACCCTTGCTGATGTCGTTGACAGCACGTGCGCCAGCGACTCAAACCGCGCGCATGCCACGTCTCACGCCGCTGAATGCCGCGCACAAGAAGCTCGGAGGCCGCCTCGTCGACTTCGCGGGCTGGGAGCTGCCGGTGCAGTACTCCGGTCTCATTCCCGAACACGAAGCCGTTCGCACCAGGGCCGGGCTCTTCGACGTCAGCCACATGGGCGAGGTCGAGTTCAAGGGCAAGGGCGCGCTCGAAGCCGCCAACCGCCTCATCACCAACGACCTCGCGCGCATCTCCGATGGTCAGGCGATCTACTCGGGCCTGCTCAACCCGAACGGCGGCTTCGTCGACGACATCGTCGCGTACCGCTTCTCGCCCGAGCACATCTTCATCTGCGTGAACGCGGCCAACCGCGAGAAGGACTTCGCGTGGATGAAGGAGAACGCGAAGGGCGTGACGCCGGTCGATCGCTCCGACGAGTTCGCGCAGATCGCCGTGCAGGGCCCGAAGGCCTTCGGCATCGTGCAGCGCCTCTGCAAGAAGCCCCTCGAGGGCGTGGGCACGTACCGTTTCACCACGGGTGAGGTTGCCGGCGTCGAGTGCATCATCTCGCGTACGGGCTACACGGGCGAAGACGGGTTCGAGCTGTACTGCCCGCCGAACCACGCCGAGAAGCTGTGGTTCGCGCTGCTCGAAGAAGGCAAAGGCGACGGCGCCGTTCCCGCGGGGCTGGGCTGCCGCGACTCACTGCGCACCGAGATGAAGTACGCGCTCTACGGCAACGACATCGACGACGTGCACACGCCGCTCGAGGCGGGCCTGGGGTGGATCGTCAAGTTGGACAAGGCCGAGTTCATCGGGAAGGACGCCCTGGTGAAGCAGAAGGCCGAGGGCATCAAGCGCAAGCTCATCGGCTTCGAGCTGCTCGACGCCGGCGTGCCGCGCTCGCACTACGCGATCTTGAAAGACGGCGAGAAGGTCGGCGAAGTGACGAGCGGCACGATGGGCCCGACGGTGAAGAAGGCCATCGGCATCGGCTACGTGCCCACCGCGCTCGCGGCCGAGGGCAGCACCTTTCACGTCGACATTCGAGGGCGCGCGGCGGCGGCGAAGGTCGTCAAGACGCCTTTCCACACTCGCGGCTGAACCCAATCACCTCACTTCTGACTCAAGGAGCTTCATCATGGCCAACGGCGAATACCCGAAAGATCTGAAGTACACGAAGGACCACGAGTGGGCGAAGAAGAGCGGCTCGGCCATTCAGGTCGGCGTCACCTTCCACGCGCAGGACGCGCTCGGCGCAGTCGTCTACGTCGAGCTGCCGAAGGTGGGCACCGCCGTCACGGCTGGCGCGCAGTTCGGCGTCATCGAGTCCACCAAGGCCGTGAGCGAGCTGTACTCGCCGCTGACCGGCAAGGTCGTGAAGGTGAACGACGCGGTGGTGTCGAACCCGTCGCTGGTGAACGAGGCGCCGTACGCGGGCGGCTGGCTCATCGAGGTCGAGTCGTCGAACTCGGCCGAGTGGGACGCGCTGATGGACGCTGACACGTACACGAAGACGCTCGGCTGAGACGGTCTTCAGCTCGAAGGCGAGGCCCGAGTCACGATTCGTTCGTGGCCCGGGCTTCGTCGTTTCAGGTGCCGTTCGTCGTGAAGGCGAGCTCGGTGACGATCACCGGGTTGCCGTCGGCCCGCGCGGGCACGGCGCCGTTGGGGTCGACCACCCAGCCACCCAAGTAGCGATCGGCGCCCTCCCAGCCGAGGCGTTGGGGAGCGAGCATCCACGCGCCCTGGAACGGGTAGGGCGAGCGCTCGACGGTCTCGGGCGTGAGCCCCGCCGAGGCCTGCGGCAGCAGCACGAGCCGAACGTCGCGATCGCCCGTGATGGAAGCCACCGTCGTCGCGTCGTTGAAGTCGTTGCAGATCAACATCGCCGCCTTCACGCCATCGATGGTGAACGTCGGCGCCGTGCGCTCGCCCTTCGTGAAGCCGCCGAAGTCATCCATGGGAACGAAGTTGGCCTTGCGCTTGTGCGCGACGATCTCTCCCGCGTCGTCGATCACCACCGCGGCGTTGAAGACCTTGTCGTCGGCGAGCTCGGCGAAGCCCAGGGAGATGAACGTGTGATGCTGCTTCGCCAGCGCGCGCAGGCGGGTGATCGTCGGCCCAGCGAGCGGCTCCGCGACCGAGCGCTGGTACGCCGCGTCGAAGCCCTTCCAGTACCAGCCAAGGCTCAGCTCTCCGAAGGCGATGAGGCGCACGGCCGGGTGCTCGGCCTTCACCAGCTCGACGTGATCGACGATGCGCGAGCGGTTGAGCTCGGCGCTCGGCTCGGGCGGCAGGCTCACCAGCGCGACCTCGAGGCGTTGGCTGGCGTTCGGTGCCTCCCACGCCGGGTTGAGGGCCCCGCCACAGGCGGCGAGTGACACTGAAACGGCGAGCAGGAGACGGTTCATGCCGCTCGAACACCGGCCGCGCTCTGAAGCGTCACCACCCTGACGAAAATCCTGCGCTGCCTTGATGGGGGTCGCAGGTCATGCGGCATTTCTCACGGCTCCCCTCGGAAAAGCTCGCACGCCACGTGCAGAGACCGGCCTCATCACGCCCGTTTGCGCATGAGGTGAGGACACATGAGTCAGGAGATTCTGCTGGGTGACGAAGCGGTTGCCCGAGGCGCGATCGATGCTGGCCTGAGCGCCGCGTACGCCTACCCGGGCACGCCCTCGACCGAGATCTTCGAGAGCATTCACTCGCAGATCAAAGCGCACCACCTGCCGATTCGCGGCTTCTGGTCGACGAACGAGAAGGTCGCGCTCGAAGAGGCCGTCGGCGTCTCGTACTGCGGCAAACGCGCGATGGTCTCGATGAAGCACGTCGGGCTCAACGTCGCGGCCGACCCGTTCATGAACGTGGCAGTCGCCGGAGCCTGGGGCGGGCTCGTGCTCGCGGTCGCCGACGATCCCTCGATGCACAGCTCGCAGAACGAGCAGGACTCGCGCTTCTTCGCCGACTTCGCGCAGGTGCCGTGCTTCGAGCC
>JAACJQ010000308.1 GCA_016879935.1 Archangiaceae bacterium
ACGATGAGCGTCGGGCGTGGCGAGGCGTTTCAGGTGCCGTCGCTCGTCGGCGTCTCCCGCCGAGGCCCGTGGATGCACGATGGCTGCGCGAAGACACTGCGAGCTCGCCTGCTCGACCCTGAGTGCGGAGGAGATCGCCACGGCGAGGTGATGCGGCTGGCGCCCGACGAACTCGAGGCGTTGATCAGCTGGCTCGAGACGCGCTGAGCCGCCAAAGGTCGGGCGGCGCTGCGCACTCCAACCTCGCGACCCGGATGTGCGCAGTTGCTGTGGTGCCGCAACTCTTTCGGGGATGGGCTGATCAGGCGTGTGTTCGGTCGAGCCCGGTGCTGCGCAACTCCAGGGCGCGGAGGTCCGCGGCGCGAGCCCGTTACCGCCAAGAGCTCCACGGAGCACAGTGTCGTGGCGCACCAGCGTATGGGTGCGGCTGATCAAGCGTGCCTCGTTGCCCTCACGTCACGCAGGCAGGGCGGCCACCACCGACGTCGTGTTGTGCCAACCGTCGAGCCGCCCACCGAAGCGGGCAATCTCTCCGTACGTGAGGAAGCCCAGCACCGGCACACCGGGGAACACCTGCCGAACCGCGTCGATCTCCCGCTCGAAGCCCAACGGGCCCAGAATCATGCCGCGGCACACGCAATCGAACACGAGCACGCCCGCACACGCCTGACCCTTGAGGCTCGCCTTCGCCTGCTGCGCGGCCTCGCGGCACGCAACCACCATCGCGTCTGGCGCGCCGTCGAGAATGCAGATGGAGGCGCCTTCGGCGATGTCGGCCACCAGCTTCAGCGAGCCATCGGGCTCCACGCCCACGGGCGCCCGCGCGTGATGGAGCGTGTCGAGGAAGAACACGCCAATCTCGTTGCCGATGAGGTACCGGCCCCGGTTCTCGTCGTCGAGCTCGACCCCTTTCGAGCGCGCGTGCGCCACGTACGCCTCGAACGCCGGCCGGCCGTCGATCTCCACCAACGTGCTGCCCTTCGCCTTCGTCACCTTCATGCGCTTCGACGCGGGTGACAGGCCGTGGCCCGCCCCTGCACCCCAGGGCTGACGGCTGAAGACCTGCGCGACGGCCGCTCCATCGGTGGTGACGCCGCCCGGCCCCAGCACACCGGTCGAGACGAAGCGGCCCTCGTCGCCCGCCGCACCACCGACGATCTGCTGGAAGACCCGCGTCGCGCCCTGGTACTCCTTCACGACGCGGTCACCGCTGCCGGCGAGGCCGTCGACGAGCAGCACCGAGGTCGACGCGCCGAGGCCCCTGGCTGCTGCGCGGGCGGCCTGCTCGCTCCACGACGAGGCCAGCCGCTGCGCCATGCCCACCGGGTCTGCTCTCGCCCCCGACGCCGTCACGGCGCTGATGAGGAGCTCGTCGGAGGCCACCAGCATCAACGCCACCGAGCCGTGCGCGAGCCCGCCTTCGGTGAACTCGCCCGCCGTGTGACAGCCCAGCACGACTGCGTGCGGCGCGAGCTCTCGCAGCGTCTCCTCGACGAGGCTCAGCTCACGGTCGGGCCCGGCGAACACGAGCACCCACGCGGGCGTCGCCGACAGCTTCGTGCGCGCCGCTTCGAAGGCCTGGCGTGTCGCCTGCCGCGTGTCGCTCAGCGTGGAGAGTGAGGTCGAGGTCTGGGTCGTCACGCGGCGCTCCGGCAACCCCCCCAGCCCCGTGACTCTACACGGTCAGACGATGGCGCGGGCCAGCGCCTGCTGGAGCGCGATGAGGGTGAGCGGTTTGGTGACGACGTCGTCCATGCCCGCTTCTCGGCACTGGCGGAGGTCATCGGTGAGGGCCGAGGCGGTGACAGCGACGACCCAGGTGTGGGCAGACGTCCCCTGACGTGCGCGCAGCTCTCGCGTCGCGGTGAACCCGTCTTTGTTCGGCATGTGGCAGTCCATCAGCACGAGGTCGAACTTCTCCTTCTCGAGCGCGGCGAGAGCCTCGACGCCATCTCTGGCTGCCACCGCGGTACAGCCGGTGCGAGCCAGCATCGCGAGGGCCACATGCAGGTTGATGTCGTTGTCTTCGACGACGAGCACGTGCGGGCTGCGGTCGTGATGCGGAGCGCGCTCCGCGTCGGCCACGCTCGCCACCGCAGCGCAGGCCGTGAAGGGCACCTTCACCACGAAGGTCGACCCGCCACCGGGCACCGACGAGAGCTCGATGCTGCCCTCGAGCAGCGACACGAGGTGCCTCGAGATGGTGAGGCCCAGACCGCTACCGCCGAAGCGCCGTGTGTATGAGGCGTCGGCCTGTTCGAAGGGTTGAAAGAGCCGCCGCTGCACGTCGAGGGGCATGCCGATGCCCGTGTCTTTCACGTCGATGCGGAGCGTGCCGTCACGCCAGCTGGCGACCAGTGACACGCCGCCGCGCTCGGTGAACTTGACCCCGTTGCTCACGAGGTTCGTCAGCACCTGGAGCAGCCGCGTCGGGTCGGTCAGCGCCCACGCGGGCACCGAGGGCTGCACCTCGGTCGTCAGCGCGATGCCTTTCTGATCAGCCACCGGCTTCATCAACCCGACGAGGTCGTGCATCACCGCGCGCAGGTCGGTGGCGAGCAGCTCGAGGCCCACGCGCCCGCTCTCGAGCCGGGTGAGGTCGAGAATGTCGTTCACCAGGGTGACCATCTGCGACCCCGAGCGCTTGATGAGCTCGAGGCTCTTGCGGGTGTCGGGCGAGAGCTCGGTGGCGAGCAGCAGGTCGGTGATGCCGATGACGCCATTCATCGGCGTGCGCAGCTCGTGCGACATGTTCGCGAGGACCAAGGAGCGTGCCCGCGAGGCCTCCTCGACCTGATTGAGCACGTCGCGGCGCAGCTGGTCGAAGGCGAGCGCGATGGCGAAGAAGGCGATGATGAGCGAGACGCCGCGCACGATGGAGACGAAGGTGGGCACCGGCGTCGAGACGTCGAAGCCCGCGTACTCGATGACGACGAACGAAGCGCCCGTCACCACGGCGATGCCCATGCCCGCGAGGCCAGAGCGCCAGCCCCCCATCAACACCGCGAGCAGCGGCAGCACCGAGAGCCAGGTGACGAGGGGCCAGTCGAGCTCCGACTCGAACACCCGCGTGCCCGAGAAGAGCATCGCCGTGAGCACCTCGAGGCCCCAGAACAGCGTGCGTGCCGAGATGACGCCGCGCTCGAAGGCCACCAACGCCGCGGTCGCGAAGGCGCCGTAGAGAAGCGTCACCCAGGCAGTGGGGTGCGGCAGAAAGAGCAGGGCGGTGCCCGTCCACAGCCCGGTCATCACCGCGATGAAGCCGACGATGGCCACGAAGCGCGCCTGAAACAGCTCGTGCGTTGCCAGCCCCCGCGGCAACAGCCGGTCGATGTGCCTGAGCAGGGCAGCCGAGGCGGCCATGTCTCCTGAATACCATCTTCGCCGTTGCCCTGCTGGTCGCCACCACTGGGGTGAGTGAGACTCGCCACGTGAACGTGGGTCTGTGGCTGGTGCTCGCTCAAGTGTCGTTCGTTCCCTTCGCTGGGCCCGTCGGGTTCCCGTCGCAGGGCACCTGGTCGCCGCCTCCGCTGGGGCGGGTGAGCGCGGCCTACGACGATGGTGGGTGGGCGGTGGCGTGGGCTGATCAGCGCCGCTTTCCCGTCGCGTCGTCCACCTTCTCCGACGTGTGGGTCGTCACGCCAGCGCCCGACGGCGGCCTCGCCAGGTACGCGGTGAATTCGTTGTCGTCGAACGCGGCGCGCGACAACGCCGTCATCGCCACCAACGGCGCGGCGTGGCTCGTGGGCTGGAGCGAGAATGACGGCGGCTTCTGGTTCAGGGCCCGCTCCACCGTCGACACGAACTTCGACACGGGTTGGCTGGCCGAAGCCACGCTCGCGTCGCCGGCCGAGTTCCAGCACGGCAGCGACCTCGTCGCAGGGAGCAATGGGCAGTGGCGGCTCGCCTGGCGAAAAGGCGGCTCCATCTGGGTTCAATACAGCTCGGCGCTGGGAGCCGCGGTGACGACCGCTCCGAACCTCGTCGACTCGAGCCTCGTCGGCCTCACCAACGGCGACTTCGTGCTGGCCTGGCTGGTGCCCAACACCCTCTTCTCGCGCTCGCTGGCCACCATGAGCGGCGTCGACCTGACGACCAGCCAGCCGCTGCCCCTCCACCTGTCGACGAGCGCGCAGGTGCCTCAGCTGATTCATCAGGACGACGCTGGCGCGGTGTCGTTCTTTCAGCACTCGAGCGGCGCCATCCTCCCCCTCGGCCCGAGCCTCAGTGGAACGAACACGGCAGTGCCGCTGCTCAGCACTGCGCTTCGGAGCGGAACCCTCATCTCCTATCGCGACGCCAACGGCGCACAGATGCGTGTCGTCACCGACGTGAGCACGGGAATGGCGACCAACTTCAGCCCGGCGGGTGTGCCGGTGGCCCTGGCGAGCGAGCCGACACTGCAACGCGCGGTGCTGGTGGAGCAGGACGGCGGCAGCGTCTTCTCGCGCCCCATCACCATGCCCACCACCCAGACGTTCATCGGGCCCTTCAGGCCATTGAACGTGCTGCCAAGCCCGCAGCTGCGACCGACGGTCGCCTGGTCCGACACGAAGCAGGCGTTCCTGGTGATGTGGGACGAGTTCGTCCCTCCGTCTTCAGGCAAAGCCATGTACGCGTACCTCGCGCTCGACGGCGCAGGGCGACGTCCCACTCGTGGGCGGCGTCGCGCGTGGGCTCGAAGAAGTCGGGGTTCGAGCCATCGGAGTGGTACCAGACGACCGGCTGCAGCTCGCGGTCGCGGAAGGGCAGCGTGCACTTCTGGCTGAAGGTGTCGCAGCGGCTGCCACGGCCGACGGCCGCGCACTCGTCTTCGGTGCCGTCCTTGTTCACGTCGCGGTGCGGGTTCGCGCCAGCGGGCGTGGTGGTGGGGTTGAAGCAGCCGACCGCGCCGGTCTTCGCGTTGGCGTCGGCGTAGAAGTGCGAGCGCTTCCAGATGTTGTAGCGGTTGATGAAGCGGTGCCACTGCGTGTCGGTCATGCCGTACTCACGCGCGTAGCCCGAGCGGTCGGTGGTGAAGGCGCCGAAGGCCTTGAAGCGGTCGCCGTCCCAGTCGGCCGGCTCGTAGTCGGTGTCTTCCACCTTGCGGAACGCCTGGCGAATCGTGAGCTCGACGGGCGAGCACTGCGTGTTGGGAGCGCCACCGCCGCTGAAGTCGGCGTCGAAGTAGCAGGCCGGCATCACGCCGCCGCCGAGCGACGACAGGTCGACGAGCTGCGGGCGGGCGAAGGCCTTGTTGGTGACGTCGAGGTAGCCAGAGGCCGTGTCGACGTGGGGCGCGTCGGCGTCGCCGGGCGTCTGCACGGTGTACGCGAGCGGCTCGTAGGTGATGCCGCCGTACACGCCGAGCTGGCTCAGGGTGTCGAACTCGTAGTTGTCGGTCGAGAGGTTCTTCGACCAGTCGACGCGAATGTACTGGCGCTGGTACCAGGGGCGGTCGACGGTGTTCTCGACGATGACGTTGGTCTGCTCGCCGGTCTGCGGGTTGTACTCGCGCTTGATGTCGAAGTGGCTCTTGATGGCGTACGCCGCCACGACGATGCCGTCGTTGGTGGCCTTGCCCACGCCCTTGCCGTCGCTGCCCTGAATGCGCTCGTACGCGAGGCGCGCGATGAGCAGGTCTTCGGTCACCGTCCACTTCACGCGCGAGAGCGGCTGCGCGTAGCTGCTGGTGAAGAGCCCGTCTTGCCCCGCGCCGTAGCCGACGTCGACCACCGTCGCCTGGCTGTAGAACTCCGGGTCGTCGCTCGCGGCCTGGTAGTCCTTGCCGACGAAGAAGGCCTTGTCGAGCGCGTCGGGCTGCACGCGGTTGATGGGCGCCTGCTGCTCAGCGCACGAGATGGCGACGAGCGCCGCGAACGACACCGCGACGCGAAGGGAGGGACGACGGGTCATGACTTCTCCTTGCGGAAGCTCGACACGGCGCCTTCGAGGTCGAAGGTGGCGTCGAGGTACAGCGTGGTGTTGCGATTGAAGAGGGGGAACTGGTAGCGGCCGTCTTCGCCGAGCTGGTTCGAGAACGTCCACGCGCCGAACGAGAAGCCGACGGCCTTGAACGCCTGATACGAAACGCTCAGCGAGAAGATCATCAGGTCACGTGTTGCGACTCCGGTGCCAGCGGCGAGCTCGGTGCTGCCCGCGAGCTCGGCGGGCACGGCGGCGAGGGCCGGCAGCCAGCCGCGCTGCATGAGGAAGCTGGCCGAGACGTCGACCTTCGGGTGCGGCGCGAAGCTGACGACGGGCCCGTGGAGCACGTCGAACTGCACGTTGCGCACGCCGCTGTTCAAGATGAAGTCGGCGCACTCGAGCGCGCGGGTGTCGCCGCACGACTTCGGGCCTTCGTTCTGCCGGGTGGCGTAGCGGTTCGCGCGCCAGGTGAAGCGGGTGGAGTAGATGAGCGTGAGGCCCGAGAGCACGTCGAAGCGGCGCGAGACGTTGACGCCGGGGCCGAGGGTGAGAATGCGCGTCTGGGCCTGCGAGACCTTCGAGGTCGGCAGCGTGACGCGCAGGTCGGCGCCGAGGTGAATGCGGGAGTTCTTCTCGGTGAAGCCGCTCCACACGGTGTCGAGCCACACGTCAGAGAGCTCGACCTCGTTGCGGTAGCGGGTGGAGTCGCTCTCGGTGAACTCCTGCGAGAGGAAGAAGCGGCCGCGCAGGGTGATCAGGTCGCCGAAGTGCCACTCCGGCATGAGGCCGAGGCGCTGGCTCCACGTCGGGGTGTAGAAAGGCTCGGCGCCCGGAGCGAGCGTCATGACGCCGAGGTTGTGGCTGTAGTTCACCGAGGTGCCGCGCCACGCCGGCCGGTCTGCCTGCTTCGCGCCGTCGGTGACTTCACCGCCCGATCCAGACAGGCCGGTCGCGATGGGCTGCGCGTGTGCCACAAAAGTAACGGCGACCACGAGCAAACCGATGAGATTCAGCGGGAGCTTCGAAGAATGGTTCGCAAACCGGGCAGAACGACGCATGGAGCGCCGCCCTGTGCGGGATTCGTGCCAGTGGTGGGAGTGTGTAGGCGCTTTACCGCACTGGTGCAGGAACGTCGCAATGCCGGGTATTTGTGAGTGCCCTCGAGGGTGCGAGCCATTCAACTGAGGAGCGTTCCGAGTCAGGAGGCCTCATGTCACCCGCCCGATTGCTGCTGTTGAGCTCAGCGCTGATCAGCTCGTGTTCGCTTCGCGCCGTCACGAAAAGTGAGCGCTCCATGAACGAGACAGAAGCACGGCATCGGCTCGCCCAGGCGCGTGCGCTTCAGTGGTCGTTCCCCACTTCTTCGGGGCGCCCGGTTTCGCGACCAGCGGCCGCAGTCGAGCAACTGGCGGCTGAACGTGGCGACTTCGCCCAAGCGAGCCAGACGCTGCTCGCCAGTGGCGACACGATGGCGGCGCTCGAGCTCGCGGCCAACGCCTGGCGACTCTTCGTGCTCGCGCGTGACGAGGCGGGAGGTCGAGCGTTCCTCGGCTCCGTGCTCGACCGCACGCCGTCGACGCCGACGAGAGCGCGAGCGCTGGCGTCGTATGGCGACGGGTTGCTCGCGTTTCGACGGGGAGACCTCGTCGCCTCGCGGGCCCGAAGCACTGCGGCGCTCGAGGCGGCCCGCGCCGTCGGAGATGCCGAGGCCGAGCTGCTCGCACGCCTCGGGCTGAGCCGCGTCGAGCTCTCGGAGCACCACGCCGACCGCGCAGCCGAGCATGCTCGTGCCTCGTACGCGCTCGCCGGCAACCTCGGCCCTGCGTTCGGCCAGGCACCGCTGCACATGCTCGCGCAGTCGACCCGGCTGCTCGGCCTCGACGACGAGGCAGCGAAGCACTTTCGCGAGAGCCTCGAGCTCAATCGGCGCATCGGAGACGCGGGCATGGTGCTGGTCGAGCTGCACAACCTCGGGCACGTCGAGCTGCGGCTTGGCCACGTCGACAGCGCCGAACAGGCTTTCGTGGAGTGTGCGGCGCTCAGCGGAGACGACGACCCCTACGACGTCGCGATGGCCTCGTTCAATCGAGCGGCGATCGCCTTCGCGCGGCGCGACTGGCAGGGCGCTGCTTCTCTGTTGAAGCAGGCTCGCGAGACGCTCTCCAACGCGAAGCTCGAGTTGGCGGTGGACGATGCCGAGGAGTTCGACCGGCTCTCGCGTCAGCTCGAGAGTCAGCGCGACTCGGCGCGGTGAGGAACGAGCGCGGCAGTGCTGATCAGTCGAGCGAGCTCGCGACGACGGAGCTGCGATGCGCGTGTGATGGCGACGAAGCGCACCTGTGAGCCGTTCCCCTCGAGCAGACCGGCCGGGTCATCGAGCCGCACGCCCCACTCGAAGCCGATGCGAACGCCGTCTTTCACGGGGACGACGAACGCGAAGTACTTCGGCGCCGAGTAGCCGATGAGGCCCCAGCCCGGGCGCAGGCGCTCCACGGCATGAGGGACGAGGCTGAGAATGCGTCTGCGCGCAGCGTTCGCGAGGGCGACGACGTTGGGCCCATACGGAGCGAGCAGCTCGTCGATGGACCCTGGCGTCAGCTTCACGCCGCCTTCTTTCGCACGACGCCGAAGCCGAGCCCAAACACGATGCTCATGACGATGAGCGGTGGCACGTGCTCCCAGTGGCCCGCGCCGGGACCGAACGCGATGTACCAGGGCAGGTTGAGCAACACCGTGACGGCCACTCCGTGGAGCAACGGAGCCAGCCGCGATGGACTCACGACCACCAGCCACCCCGCCACCGACCAGAAGAGAAAGGACTGCGCCATCACCCGTGCGCCGGCCGAGGCGTCGGCGACGGCGATGAGAACGACATCAAGCAGTCCTGCGACGACACCGGCCACGACCCCGAGCTTGTGCATTCGCGAGTCGTAGGGCCCAACCCTGACAGTTTCTGTCCGCAAACACCCAGGGTGTAGATTGCAGGCCGTGGCGATGATCTTCGAGGTCGAGTACCCGAACGGGGAGCGCGCGTGGAGCGTGGGCTTCCCCGGCGGCACGCTCGTGATCGACCTCGTACCGCCGGGCCCGCAGAGCTGCCTCGGAGATCAGCTCGAGGTGGAGTTCAGGAAAGGTGAGCCGTGTCGCGTGCTCCGGGTGCTCGGTGGCCCGCGTCGACCGACCATTCGCGTTCGCGTGCCCGGCGGTGTGCCTGCGCGAGAGGCGTGGATGACTGCACGAGAAGCGGAAGGCTGGGCCACGGCGGATGGGCTCGAGGCTGACCCTGACATCGTCTGGGTGGCAGCGACGCGCGATGGGCTCGACCCGGCAGGTCTCTCCAGCAACTTGAGCACGGTTCTTCCCGAGGAGACTGGGCCACGCCGGTGAGCGCGACGCGGGTGACGGACGACGCTCGTTGCGCCTTCACCGACCTCGCCAGCGTCCACGGGTACGAGCGGCTCGCATCAAGCCGCAGTCGATGCGTCGTTCACACGCGAACACACCCCTCGAGAATCGATGAACCCTGACAGTTTCTGTCCGCATTGATGCGAGACTCCGGAACATGAGCCGCGCGCTGCGCCTGATGCGACTGTCCGAGGTGCTCCGCGCCAGCGACACGACGACCGTCGACGCGCTCGCCGAGACGCTGAAGGTCAGCGGCCGCACCGTTCGCCGCGACCTCGCCACGCTGCGCGAACAGGGCCTCGCCATCACGGGAGAATCGGGTCGCGGCGGAGGCCTGCGCCTCGAAGGCGACCGCGGCATCACCTCGGTGCACCTCTCGCTCGAAGAGGTCGTCTCGTTGTGGCTCGCGGCCAGGCTCAGTCAACGCACCAGCACGCTGCCCTGGAGCACCTCTGCCTCCACCGCGCTCACGAAGCTGCTCGCGAGCCTGCCCCGCAGCCGCAGCCGCGCGCTCACCTCACTCTGCCGCCGCGTCATCATCGGCCCCCCGCCGACGGCGCGCATGCTCGAGTCGCTCGGCGAGGTGCCACGCGACGCGCTCGCGGTGTTCGAGACGTGCTTCACCTCGCGCACCGCGATGGCCTTCGACTACCGCGGGCGAGAAGGCCGCTCCTCGTCACGTCGCGTGGAGCCGCACGGCCTGCTCGTGCAGAGCCCGCTCTGGTACGTGCTCGCGTTCGACCTCGACGCTCACGCCCCGCGCATGTTCCGCATCGACCGGCTCTCGAAGCTGCGCCGGCTGCCCTCGACCCCGTTCGAGCCGCGCCGCACCGTCATCGACGCGCTGCTCGAGCCCGGCTTCGACTGGCAGCCGCTCATGCGGTGAGCGTCACCACTCCGACCAGTTGCCCGGAGCCTGGGCCCAGACGCTCGCAGTCGGCGCTCCGCTGAACGCGCCCTCGAGCGCCTTCATCTCGTTCGGGTCGCCGTAGTGCTCGCCCATGCCCTTCGCGTCGCACCAGATGTCGACGCCCAGCAGCTCGAGCGGCGACGAATCTCCCGGCGGGTTCAGCTTGATGAACAGCTCGTGCGACAGCAGGCCACGCGCGCGGGCGGTGCGCTGCGCCTTCACGTCAGCCGCGCGGAAGATGTTCAGCGACTTCTCGGGCGACGCGATGGGGCCCCGAATGAGGCCGACGTAGCGCTCGTTGCGGTTCGCCGCGGCCGGCAGGTTGTACGTGAAGGCGCCCTTCGCCGGCATCCACACCGTGGCGTCGCGGCCCTTGAACAGCTTCGTGCCCTGCATCTGCACGTTCTCGTTCGCGAAGAAGTCCATCAAGCCCTTCGGGTCCTGCCACCAGTCCATGAAGAGCACCTCGCCTTCCTTCGCGCCCGACTGCGGCATCACGACGGGGGCGTAGACCTTGTGGCTCAGGTCTCCGAGTGAACGGGCCGCGGCGATGCCGGCTTGCGAGCCCGCGGTGTCGTTGTGCAACACGCGAAGGCCTTCGAGAGTGCTGGGCAGGTACTGGCCGCGAACGGTGAGGAAGACGGGGGAAGCGTCGGTGCTCATGGGAATCTCCAGGTGCAGGGGTTGGCGTTGCGCGCTCAAGACCGCGGCACTGGCGAAAACTCATCGGTGCTCCGACACGTCATCGATTTCGCAGCGTTGCCCAGCTCAGGCCCGAGTCTGCACCCGAACCTCGAGCCCTTTTCCACGCCCGCCCACGAAACCCGACCGCACGTTCAGCCGCGCCGCGCGCAGCACCGGAGCGACCAGCGCGATGACCTCGAGCTCGAACGTGCTGCGGCGCAGGTCTCCGTGAAACCGCGACGGGTCGAACGCCTGGGGATGACGAAACGCCTGCGACGCCATCGGCAGGCCGGGCACGCGGTGCAGTCGCGCGACCTCTTTCACCACGGCTCCAAGCAGCTCGGAGCGGTCGGCCGAGAGCTCCGCCTCCACCTTCGCGCGAATCAGCGGGTGACGGCTCAGGCGCTCGAGCGTCTTCAGCACCACCACGTCACGGCCATCGGTGAGCCGCGCCTTCACCGCCGCGGGAGTCTGGCCCGTCACCATCGCCACCCGCACCGCCTCGAGCTCGAACTGGAGCGATGAGAAGTGCGCGCCACGGCGAAGCTGGCTCAGCACCACGCCCGGCCGACCATCACCCGCGACCGCGCGCTCGACCAGGGACGCGATGTCGATGGCGTGCGTCGTCTGGGCGGCGGCCTCGAGCACGTTCGCAGCGAGCACCTCGCCCGCCTTGGTGGCGCGCTCGACGGCATCGGAGGCGACCGGCTGCTGGCGCGTGACGACGCCACGTGACCGGTTCCAGCGGTTCAGCTCGGCGTACTGGTGCGCCGGAAACGCAGGCCGCGCGTGATGGTCGTCGTGAAAGCCCGTCAGCGCAGGCGCCACCTTCATCACGAAGGCACCAAACGGCCCGTGCGGCAGCCACACCGTGAAGCAGGCGAACAACGTCGCGGCGAACAGCAACGGCAGCACCCACAGCACCAGCAACGCCGGCGCGACCGTCACCAGCATCACCACCGAGGCGAGGTACGCGATGGCCTGGAAGCGCGCGCTCCGCTGCAGCCGGGGCCACGTGTCGAGGTAGTAGAAGCCGAGCATCGCAGGCCAGCGCACGAGCAACTGCCACGCGGGGCCGAGACAGAAGCGCTCCGGGTCTTGCGCGGTGTCGACGAGGCGGTGGTGACGCAGGTGGTTGTTCGCCAGCATCGGGAACGGCACGCCACACGCGAGCGACGCGAGCCAACCCACACGAACGTTCGTCTTCACGTCAGCGTGCGCGGCGAAGTGAATCGCGTCGTGCGCCACCACCATCAGCACCACGAGCGAAGCGGTCGCGGCGAGCAGGTGGAGCGCCAGCGGCAACGCTCCGAACCGCACGCTCAGCGCCGAGAGCGTGAGCAACGACCAGCTCGCCGCCAGCCCCCACGCCGAACGGCCACGGCGAACGGTGGGCTCGACGGCGACGTGGGGAGCGGTGATTCCGAAGGCATTGGCGACGTGCATGCGGACTTATCCGCGTGGTGCCGGTGCACGATGTTGACCCGGCCCGCCAAAGCAGTGACCAGCGGCGCCACGCCGAAAAGCCGCGCCATTTCAGTGGTTTGGAGCCGAGAAATCAGCGCGGAATCAGCCGCATCGGCAGTGGATCTCGCATCGGCAACGTCACGTTCGGCGACGGAACCGGCTCGGTGCCTTCCTTCAGCTCGAAGCGGTACGCGCGCAGCACGGTCGCCAGCACCGTCGTCAGCTCGAGCATCGTGAACTGATCACCGATGCACTTCCGCTGGCCGCCCGAGAAGGGAAAGTAGGCGAACTTCGGCCGGCCGACGGAGCGCTCCGGCAGAAAGCGGTCGGGGTCGAAGCCCTCGGGGTTGTCCCAGTACTTCGGGTTTCGGTGCACCGCGAAGGGGCTGAAGAACACGCGACTGCCGGCGGCGATTGGAAAGCCACACAGCTCGTCGGCGGCTTCGGCTTCTCGCGCGAGCGCCCACACCGCCGGGTAGAGCCGCAGCACTTCCTGGAGTGTGCGCGTCAAGACGGGGAGCTCGCGCGTCTTCTCGAGCGTGATGGGCGCGTCACCCAGCACCGCGTCGAGCTCGGCTTCGACCTGCTCCAGCACCTCGGGGTGCGTCGACAGCAGCCACAGAATCCACCCCAGCTCGACGGCCGTCGTCTCGTGACCGGCCACCACCATGCTGAGCACCTCGTCACGCATCACCGAAGTGCTCGTCTGCTGCGCCTGGTTCGCATCGAGCAACAGGCCGAGCAGGTCGTCACCGGGCGGGCGCTGGCGGCGCCGCTCGATGAGCGCGTCGACCTGCTCGTCGAGGAACGCCTTCGCGCGCCGGGCCTCGAGGTTCTTCTCGGTGGGCCACAGCTCGGCGAGCGGCAACAGCGTGGTGCTCGTCCAATGAAAGCGGCTGGCCACTGCGCGAACGGCCGAAGCGATGCGGGCCGCGTCTGGGCGCAGGTCGGCGTCGAACATCGTCTCGCCGATGATGGCGAGCGTCATCTCGCAGATGCGCTCCGAGACGTCGACGAAGTCACCCGACACCGACGCCGGCCGCCACTGCGCGACGAGCTGGTTCGCGTGCTGGAGCATCGTGTCGAAGAAGCCGGCGATGCGGTCTCTGTGAAACGCGGGCTGCAACATGCGCCGCTGCGAGAGGTGCAGCTCGCCCTCCGAGGTGACGAGCCCTTCGCCGAGGAACTTCTGGAGCGGCCCGTAGCTGCGGCTCTCCTTCGTCTTGTAGTTCTTGTAGTTGCCGACCAGCACGCGCTCGACGGCCGACGCCTCGAAGACGAAGAGGCCCTGCAGGTGACCGACCTTCACTTCGCAGAGGTCGCCGTGCGCCTCGAGCATGTTCATGAACATGCCGATGGGGTCGCCCTGCAGCTCATCGATGAAGCGCAGCGGCTTGCCGGGCAGGTACTGGGGAATGGGCCGGCTCATGGTCGGGGGTCTCCGCTTCGGCCGCGCAGCTCGCCGGGCGTCTGCCCCGTCCACCGCTTGAAGGCGCGGAGGAAGGCGGGCGCTTCGGCGAACCCGAGGAGGAAGGTCATCTCGTTGTTGGTGAGCTGCGTGTGCGTCACCATGCGGTGCGCGAGCTCTTTGCGAATCTCGTCGACCATGTCGCGAAGGCTCAGCCCGTCGTCCTGCAGGCGGCGTTGCAGCGTGCGCGTCGACAACGCGAGCGCCGAAGCGATGGCGCCGAGGCTCGAGTCGCCGCCCGTCGAGAGCGCCTTCGCGAGGTAGGTGCGCACCTGGCTGTCGAGCGTCTTCGGCGGCAGGCGTTGAATGAGCTCGCGCGCGTGCCCATCGACCACCGCGAGCAACGCCACGTCGGCGCCCACCATCTTGCGCTCGAGGTCGGCGTGCGAGACGAGCACTCCGGTCTCGGGGCAGCCGAAGCGCACGGGGCAGCGAAAGAGCTCGGTGTACTTCGCGATGTCTGCCGGAGCCGCGTGCCGGAACGTCACCTCGAGCGGGTCGAACGCGCCCTCGACGAACTTGCGGCCACGCAGCACCCACGACGCGGCAGCCCACTCGGAGCCGAAACGGTTGGGCCCACGCGGCCCCTCGGGAATTCGGTAGGTGAAGAAGCCGCCCGCGGGGTCGGTGCGCAGCTCGACCGTCGCGTGGTCGTGCATGAGCTGGCCGTAGCGGGCGATGCGGCCGAGCGCGTCACCGAAGCTGGTGCTGTTGCGCGCGACGTACTCGATGACCCCCCACGAGGTGGCGTCGTCGTTCTGCAGCGCGGTGGCGGTGAGGCCGAACGTCGGGTCGTTGGCGGCCTCGGCGAGGCGCTCCCACAACGCCTGCGCGGCTTCGTACGGGTACCAGGCAGACTTCGGGTCAGGCACCTCGAGGTCGATGCCACAGGCCTTCAGGTGCGGCCCCACGTCGAGGCCCTTCGCCATCGCCGCCCGCACCGGCACCATCACGTACATCCACGACGCACGCCCCCGAGTCATCGGCCAGCATCCTGCCCTGCGTTCGAAGGCACGTCTCGCATCGCGCGAGGGAGAACACGCGAAGAGGCACACGTGTGAAGCCCCACGCGCCGATTTCACGAGTGCACGCCGCGGAGCGAGGGCGCATCATCGCCGTCCGATGTCAGAACCAGAACTCGTCTCGCTCACCATCAACTACGCGAAGAACCAGACCGTCGACGAGTCGCTCGCGGCCCGCACCGATCTCGAAGAGCTGCAGCTGCGAAACGTGCCACCGGGCACCCTGCTGCCCGAGCTGCTCAGGGCGCTGCCGAAGCTGAAGGTGCTGGGCCTCACGGGGAAAGATGACGTGCTGCAGGTGCCCGCCCTCGTCGGCGAGCTGAAGCTCGAGAAGCTGGAGCTCTGGGACGCGAAGGCGCCGGAGCTGCCACCGCTGCCGTTGATCAGACAGCTCTACTTCGTGACGGAGGCTCCCGAGACCGACGTACCGGCGCTGCTCGAGAAGGCGCCGCAGCTCGAACGCCTCGAGTTGCACGGCTCACACCTCAAGGGCCGCACGCTGCCCGACGCCATCGGCGACTTCGCCAACCTGCACGAGCTGATGATCAACAACTGCGGCCTCACGAAGCTGCCCGACGCGTTGGGGAAGCTGCCACTCGAGGAGCTGACGCTCGTTCACAACTCGTTCACCGCGCTCCCCGACGTCGTGTGCACGCTGACGAGCTTGAAGCGGCTGATCGTCTCCGAAGCGCTCGCGAAGCTGCCTGACGCGCTGGCGAACCTCACCCGGCTGACCGAGCTGCGGCTGGGTGGCTCGTTGAACAAGGGCGAGTCGCTCTACGACCGCGACGAGGCGAAGAAGATGAAGGACGTGCCCGTGGTGCTCGCCAGCCTGACCGGGCTCGAGGTGCTCAGCCTCGGCCGCTGTGGCGTTCGTGATGGTGCGAACTTCGAGAAGCTCTGCGCGTCGCTCACGAACTTGAAGACGTTGAACCTCGAGGCTGCGGGTCTCACGTCGCTCGAGGTGCTGGCGCCGCTGAAGCAGCTCACGTCACTCACGCTCGACTCCGTCAAGACGCTCAAGTCGCTCGCGGGCATCGAGGCGCTGACCGAGCTTCAGGAGCTGTCGCTCGAGAGCGCCGAAATTCGCGACATCAGCCACCTCACACAGCTGAAGAAGTTGAAGAAGCTGAACCTCGAGTACTTCGAGACGAAAGACCTCGGGCCCGTGTACGAGCTCGACGTCGAGCTCACCGCCGACGAAGAGGTGCTCGAGAAGTACAAGGCGCGCTCGGCGCTGCGCGGAGTGCCGCCGTTCGAGCTGCTGCTGCCGAAGCTGGGCTCGCTCGACCCGTCGCTCGTGGCGAAGACCTTCGAGCAGCTCACCGCGCGCTCGGCCGTCGCGTCAGGCAAGAAGAGCGCTCTCGTCGCCGCGCTCGCGGGCTTCAAGCTGCGTGACGCACTCTCGGAGTCGCTCGGCGCCACGCTCGTCGATCAAGACGAAGAAGAAGAAGAGGAGCCGCCCGAAGAGGAGGACGAGGACCTCGACGAGGAGGACTTCGATGAAGACGAATACTCCGATGACGATGATGAGTCGGACGACGACGACGCGGATGAAGAGAGTGATCAGCTCATCTCGCTCCCGCTGCTCGAGAGCGCGCTCGACCGGCACCGCGGGAGCATTCCCCCACTCATCCTCGGCAAGCTGTTCGGTGCGGTGTTGCGAAACGTCAGCGCGAACATTCCCGCGGCGCTCATGATTGCCCGTGAGATGCAGGAGCGTGGAGACGACGCCGCGCAGCTCGCCCTCGTCGAGGGCTTCAAGCAGGCCTGCGAGTACTACGACCCGGGCCACCGCATGTTCGAAGACACCATGCAGGACCGGCTCATCGACGACGTCTTCCCGTTGCTCGGTGCGGCGGCGCAGACCGAGCTGCTGACCTGGGCATCGGACGATGCGTTGCAGTCTGATCAGCTCGACGCGTGTTTCGGCCCGGCGCTCGAACGCGCGAACCCCGAGCAACGCGAGAAGCTGGTGGCCCGCCTCGAGAAGCACCTCGGCAATCGCATGCGAGACCTCGAGCGCATCGACGCGCTGCTGGCCTCTATCACCGACGCGGGCCCGAACGCGAAGGCCGCTGCCGAGCTCGCGCGCCAACGCCTCGACGAGAAGCTCGCCGAAGCCAAACGGCGCAAGACGCTCGAAGCAGACCTCGAGAGCGACACGGCTGAGCGCGTGGCGGCGGCTCTCACCACGCTCGAAGGCGACGAGGCGCTCGCGAAGGACCTGCAGGGCGCCCTGTGGGACGCGAACAACTGCAAAGGTCTTCCGCTCGAGGCGACCCGCACGCTCGTCGCGCTGTGGAGCACGCTCGACCACGACCGCGGCCTGCGTGAAGCCTTCGCCCGCGGCGTCGAGACCCACGGCGTCGAAGCGATGGCCGACAGCGCGACCGCTCTGGGCCTCGACGGGCTCGAGCTCGCGTCGTTTCTCCGCCGCGCCGCGCGTGAGCTGAAGACCTCGAAGCGCGTGAAGGTCGACGAGGCGCTGCTCGACCAGCTGCGCGCGTGGGCGACGTCACTCGACGGCATGACGCCGCTGATGGCGAAGTCGACCGAGCTGCGCGACACGTTGTTCGAGGCCGCTCAGCAGTACGACCAGAAGGCCATCGCGCAGGGCATCTCGACGCTCGCCGAGCTCGAGGCCTTCACGCCTGCGCCACTCGACGAAGACGCCCGCGAGGGGTGGAGCCAGTTCGCGACCGTCATCGCCGACATGGCCGGCAGCCAGGAGTGGAAGCCGCTCAAGCTGCTCGTGCGCCACCTGCACAAGCTGCCGCTGCCGCCGAAGACGAAGGAGCGCATTCTCGCGCAGCTCATCGGTGTCTGCAGTCAGGGGAAGGACGCAGAGGGGCTGAAGCTGGCCATCTCTCTCGCGCCCGAAGTGCCGGAGTGGGACATTCTCGCCTTCAACCTCGCGTGCGTGACGGCGGCGAGCGGTGACAAGGCCGCGGCGCTCAAACACACCCGCCGCGCGCTCGAACTGGGCAAACCACCGTCGCAGTTCCTCTCGGACTCGGACTTCAAGGCACTCCGGCAGGACGAGGACTTCAAGGCGCTGCTCCTCGAGTTCGGCGGTGACGAAGCGCCGGAAGCCGAAGAAGAAGACGAACTCGAAGCGGCCGACGACGACGACGCTGAGGCCGACGATGACGACCTCGTCGAGTTCACCGTCACCAACGACTCCGGTCAGGAGATGACGCTCAAGGCGCCGCAAGACGAGCTCGACCTCGGCATGTCCGTCGGAGTCGTGCAGGCCACGCTCGTCTCGGGCGACTGGTTCGAAGACGCACACACGATGATTCTCGGCGGCAACCGAATGCTCATCGATTCGGTCTCGCTCGACGGAGAAGACGTCACCATCACCGGCAGCTTCGAGCCGCTCGAAGACTGATCAGGGCAGCGCGGCACGAACCTCGTGAAGCGCGCGCGCGGCGAGGCCCCGGCTGCTCTCTCCGGGCTTCGGCGCCACCAGCACGTCGGGCATCACGCCGGCCACGTCGTCGGTGCCGTCCTTCGCGCGCAGGCGAACGCAGTTGGGCACGCGAAACGCGAGGTGCACGCGCGAGAGCACCAGCGTGCCGTCGACGTCGACGAAGCCGCAGCCCATGCCGGCCGTCTTGTTGCCCACCACGCGTGCGATGCCCTGATCCTGCATCAGCACCGAGAACAGCTCGGCCGCCGAGCCCGTCTTCGCATCGACGAGTAGAAACGTCGGCCCGTCCCACGTACCGCGCACGAAGTCGGCTTCCGCGGCCCAGTAGACGGCCGAGGCTGCGCGTGTATCGAGCGCGCCCTTCTCGACGAAGTCACGCGGCCCGCTCGCGAAGCCTGCCGACGTCAGCCGCGTGCAGCCCTGCTTTCCCCACGGGCGGCGCTCGCGCCAGACCCACGAGAGGTCGCACTTCGCCGTCAGCGCGTCAGCCTGCAGCTTCGTGAACGAGGTGATGGCTTCGTCGACCATGGCCTTCGAAGGCGCCGGAAGTGGAGGCGTCACCGACGACGCTTCCTTCAGGTCCTCGAGCTGAACGTCGAAGTACTTCTGCGACGTCGGCCCCGACGCGAGCCACATCGACGGCGAGTGAACGGGCTTCGAGGTGAAGAGCCGCGCGGCCCAGTCGCCGAGGTCGTTGCCTCCGCCGTTGCCGCCGACGTCGACGACCAGCGCCACCGCGCCAGCGGCTTTCACCTGCTGCAACCGCTTCTGCAGCGTCACCAGGAACTCGTGGTTGATGCCCGACGAGACGAGCTCCTTCGTCGGCGTCTTGCCAGCGGCCTTGAGCGCGCGGTGCACGTGTTCGCACAGCGCCGGGTACTCGGTCGTTCGAAAGCGGGGAATGCGCACGACGCCGATGCGGCGGCCTTCGACCTCGATGACGCCCGCACGAAACGCGTCGCTCCAGCCGTCGTTGAGCAACGTGAAGTCGGCCAGCGTCTCGATGGGCAGCGAGAACTGCACCGGGGTCGACTGCTGGTAGCCATACGACGCGCAGGCCGTGGGCGCTTCCCCCGTCGAGGGCGGCCAGGGTGGCTCGACAGAAGGCGTCGTTGCTCCACCCGGCGGCGAAGTCTTCGTGAAGTGCCCATCGTGAAACGCGGCCACGAACGCGTTCAACGCAGCTGTCGCTTCGGCCTCGTCGTGCGCCGCCTGGAGCGCAGCCAGCGTCTTCTTGTCGAGCGCCGGCAAATCGACGCCGCCCTCGGGAGACGCGAACCACGCGAGGTGTGCGTAGTCACGCTCGAGGCCCTGCTTCAGTGCGGTGTAGTCGGCGAGCCACGGCTTGCGGTCGAACGCGTACGCGACGTCGGACGCGAGAGCGGTGACGACGAGAGCGAAGGCGTATCGACGCATGGTGCGCGCTTGTGTCCGGGTTTCCGCACCGGGGCAATCGGCGCGGCGGTACCTCGATTCCAGCAGGGCCGGAATTGCTCCACGCCATTGTTGCGTCGACCTCGTGCGCTCGACAGATTCGCGCTCCCTTTCACCACCGAGGAAGTCGCAATGCCCAAGTCCGTCACCCGCCAGGCCACGCAGCAGACCACCCGCGCCACCACCGCCGCGCCCGCGCAGAAGCCGAAGACGCCGGCCGCTGCGGCGAAGACGACGGCTCCTGCGGCGGGCTGGGGTGCGAAGGGCAACACGGGGGCGCTGAAGATCACAGCCGCCCGCATCGACGAAGGCGTCGCCACCACGCCGAAGCTCGCGCTGCCGGCCGGCTACTCGGCGAAGTCGTCGCAGTACGACAACACGCTCAAAGACACCGTGCACGGCAAGGAAGTCACCTTCGAGCAGAGCGCCCAGCAGATCGAGATCAGCGGCCCCGGCGGCAAGAAGTTCAGCATCGGCACCGACAAGAAGGCCATCGACGAGATGTTCGGTGAGTGGAAGAGCGAGGTGAAGAGCGCGAAGAGCGAGCCCGAGAACGAGTTCTTGAACCTGAGCTGGGACTCGCAGTCGAGCGTGAGCGGCGTCGGCACCGCGGGCAAGCTCATGAGCGTCTCGCTCGCTGGCAGCAGCTACACCGGCGGCGCACACCCGAACTCGGGCACCTCGCTCGCCACCTACGACGCGCGCACCGGCAAGCAGGTGAAGCTCGACGAGCTGCTCACGCCGCAGCAGATGAACGCGCTGGTGAAGGACATCGGCGCGAAGCTGAACAAGCTCAAGGGCCCCGAGGACGTCGAAGGGCAGTCGTTCAACTGGGGCGGCCCCGACGAGCTCAAGTCGACCATCGCCGAGAACTTCGCGCTCACCACCGACAAGAACGGCAAGGTGAAGATCGAGATCGCGTGGGAGTCGGGCATTCACGCGCTCGGCCCGCTCTCGGCGCACTTCACCGTCGACGCGCCGGCCGACAAGGCGTTCCGCGCGAAGATCGGTCTCGAGTGACCGGTCGCTGATCAGCTGATCAGCTCGTCACCGCGGCGTCTCCTTCGGCTGCTGCTCGCCGGGAGACGCCGATTCCTTTTCCAGCGACCACACCGGCAACTACGCTGCGCCGATGCGAATCGTCGTGTTCCTCGCGGTGGTGGCTGGCTTCTTCGTCTCCTGCCGGGTCTGCACGCTGAGAGGCTGTTTCGACACGCTCTCGCTCGAGGTGCGCGCACCCGACGGAGGCCTCGTCGAACAGTTCCGCGGCACCGTCACGCTCGATGGACAGGACGTGCCCTTCGAGTGCCCCACGCCCTCGGCCGACAGACACATCAACTGCCTCGATGCCGGCCTCGTCTCGCTGAACCTGAGCTGGATTGGCCGCGAAGGAACCAGCCGCAACATCGGCGCGCCAGTCGCTGCCATACCAGTGCGTGTCGTCGCCAACGACGGTGGCCTCTCGTGGTCACGCACCATCACCGCACCGTCCACCTGGTACGCGAACGGCCCCGAGTGTGGACCCGAGTGCATCGATCACACCGAGCGGGTCGTGCTCGAGTCGAACTGAGCCGAAGGCGTGGCATGGTGCGCGGCCCATGTCGCTCGCTCTGCTCGCCATCGTCGTGTTGGTGCTGCTCGGTCTCGGCTACCGGCTCTACGGCGGCTTCGTCTCCCGGCAGTACGCGTTGAATGATGGCGCTCCGACGCCGGCCGAGCGTCTCGAAGACGGCGTCGACTTCGTCCCGACACGTCCCTTCTATCTGCTCGGTCAGCACTTCTCGGCCATCGCCGCGGCAGGGCCCATCGCGGGGCCGATTCTCGCGGCGCAGCAGTTCGGTTGGC
>JAACJQ010000309.1 GCA_016879935.1 Archangiaceae bacterium
CGCGGTGCGAGGTCTGAGCGAAGGCGGAATCGAACTGGAAACCCGTGAGATGCAGCCGAAAGCGAAGACGCGAGCTGAGCGCGACTGCCGCTCCTTCATGACCGCCGCGCGGTGCGAGGTCTGAGCGAAGGCGGAATCGAACTGGAAACCCGCGCGAACGGCGTCGACCACGAGACGTGAGAGAATGTGGTGGTGACCATGCTCGCGCACTGGCTCGAGAAGCTGGCGGAGCGCCCGACCGACGACGACCTGCGCCGCGTGGTGGCCGACGCACTGAGCGCCGAGGGTGACGAGCGAGGCGAGTACATGACGCTCTCGCTGAAGCGGGCGACGTCGGGTCTGTCAGCGACCCACCAAAAGCGGCTGACGAAGCTGTTCGAGCGGCATCGCGCAACGTGGCTCGGGCCGCTCGCGAGGGTGCTCACCGACGCCGGGCGCCACGACGGCTGGGTGGTGAGCGCCGAGCGGTGGGAGCACGGCGTGCCAGTTCGGCTCGCAGCGCGCCTCGATGGCAGCACCGCGGGCGCCAGGGAGTGGTGGACGATTCGCGAGTTGTGGCTCGCGCCGTCGAGTGCCTTCCCCACCGAGCTCGAGCACCCCGTGACGAAGCACCTGCGCTCGGTGTCGGCGTTCGGTGAGGCCGAGGGCTTCGAGTGGTCGGCGCTGCTCACGGAGTACCTGCGTGGCATCGGCCGCGAGCACCTGCTCCACGCTCGCACGGAGTGGCCCGACGACGAGCTGAGGTTGTGAGCGCGCCTCGACCCGCGTCTCGCACGCGAGCTACTGGGCGTAGGTGCAGGAGCAGTGCAGTGCCCCGACCCTGCACCACCCTCGAACGCAGTGGCCCGATGAGGAGCTGACCTCTGAGCCGAAGTGGAGCGGCACACGCGGGCGCACCACGGGAACGCGCGGGCACGGCCTGTGCTCTCGGCTCCCGCATGCGCCACCTTCACCGCGTCGTCGCCGCGTCTGCCGTCGGAGCCTTCGTCACCACCGTCATCGTGCTCATGCGTCGGCGTCGCGCGCGGCCGGTCAAGCTGGTGCGCGTGGAGCCGAAGCCGCCCAGGCCCGAGCGCGACGTTCCGTGGGGCTCGTGCTGATCAGGCCGGAATGCGACGCGACAACGCGAGCGCTTCTTGTCTGAAGATCCACGCGACGACACGGCTCTCGTCGGGCTGAGACAACGAACGAAACCGCACCGCGAACCCGTCGTGCAGCGCACGCACCACGGTCGCCTCGGTGCGCACCTCGACGCCATCGAGCACGAACGCCGCCTGGCCCGTGACTCCGATGCGTGGGCGAAGGCCATTGGCGACGTGCTGGGTGACGCGCGCTCCGCCCGCGCTGACGTCGACGGTGCGGAAGAGCTCGAAGAACTCGCGGGGCTCGTCGGTCACGGGGTCTTTGCCGTCGCTCCACGCGAACGTGAAGCGGAGCCCAGCCCGGATGCGCACGTTGCGCCGACGGTTCTCCACCAGAAATGCATAACGGAGGAGCAGCGCCGCCCGCTCGACCCGATTGATCAGCCAGACCGGGCACTTGCACGATCGACTGGGAGCCACGCGACTTTCGCTATGGTGCGACCCCATGTCCTTTGTGCGAACCACTCTCCTCGTCGGCTTGTCTCTCGTTGCGTTTGCGTGTGACCCCACTGAAGGAACGCCTGACGGCGGGAGCGGTGGCGGCTCGTCTGGCGGCCGAGCGACCGGAGGCGGAAGCGCGTCGGCGGGTGGAACTGCGTCGGCCGGTGGAACTGCGTCGGCTGGTGGAACCGCGTCGGCCGGTGGAACCGCGTCGGCCGGTGGAACCGCGTCGGCTGGTGGATCCGCATCAGCTGGTGGAACCGCGTCGGCTGGTGGATCCGCGTCGGCTGGTGGAACTGCGTCGGCAGGTGGAACCGCGTCGGCCGGTGGATCCGCGTCGGCCGGTGGAACCGCGTCGGCCGGTGGAACAGCGAGCGCGGGCGGTCGAGCCGGTGGCTCTGCAGGTGGCGGTTCGGCTGGGGGCTCCGTCGGCGGTGGAGCCGCCGGTGGTCGTGCCGGTGGTTCAGCTGGAGGCGGTTCGGCCGGTGGCTCCGGCGGTGGCGCCGCTGGTGGTCGTGCTGGTGGCTCCGCGGGCGGCGGCTCGGCCGGTGGCTCGACGGCTGGTGGCTCGGCCGGTGGACGCGCGGGAGGTTCTGCGGGTGGTGGTTCCGCGGGTGGCTCGGGTGGCGGAGGCTCCGGCGGTGGTACGTCGGCGGGTGGCGGCTCGGCAGGAGGCTCGAGCGGCGGCGGCTCCGCTGGTGGAGCAGCGGCGCTGAGCGCGAGCGTGGTGGCTCCCGGCCGTCTTCACACCTGCGCGCTCACCACGACCGGCGCCGTCTATTGCTGGGGCGCTGCAGAACTCGGCCAGCTCGGCACGGGCGCTCCACTCGACACCACGACGTACCCCACGCCGGTCGCGGTGCCCTCCATCACCAGCGGCGCCACCGCGCTCTCCTCCTTCCTCGACACCACCTGCGCCATCGTCTCGGGTGGCGTGCGCTGCTGGGGTGACAACTCGTGGGGCCAGCTCGGCAACAACGTCACCACGGGCATTCCCGGCGCTGCTCCGTCGAACGTGCCCGTGAACGTGAGCGGCATCACGAGCGGCGCGACGGCTGTCTCGGCGGGCGCGCTGCACGCCTGCGCCATCGTCGCGAACGGCGCGGTGCGGTGCTGGGGCAAGGGCGACGTCGGCCAGCTCGGCAACATGGCGCGCAACCAGTCGAGCGTGCCGGTGAACGTCATGGGCATCACCGGAGCCACTGCCATCTCGGCCGGCCTCGAGCACACCTGCGCCGTCGTCGGTGGCGCCGCGAAGTGCTGGGGCGGCAACGCGTACGGCGAGCTCGGCAACAACTCGAACAGCGCCTCCGACGTACCCGTCACGCCGGTGGGCCTCGGGTCGGGCGTCACGGCCATCGCCGCCGGTGAGAATCACACCTGCGCCATCGTCAGCGGCAGCGCGCGTTGCTGGGGCAAGAACGGCGTCGGTCAGCTGGGCAACAGCATGGGCGGCACGCTCGTCGAGAGCATCACGCCGGAGCAGGTCACCGGTCTCACCAGCGGCGTCACCTCCATCTCGACGGGGTATTCGTTCTCGTGCGCCATTCACAGCGGCGTGGCGAAGTGCTGGGGCACCAACTTCACCTACGAGCTCGGCAACGGCATGGGCTTCGGGTTCTCGTCGAACGTGGCGGTAAACGTGTCGAACCTCACCTCACCTGCGTCGATTGCTTCGGGCTCGAGCCACACCTGCGTGCGCCGCACCAATGGCGGGCTGCGCTGCTGGGGCTCCGGTCAGGCGGGCGAGCTGGGCGATGGAAACACGAACGACTCGAACGTGCCCGTCACCGTCACGCTGTTCCCCTGATCAGCCCTGAAGCGGCCCGCACTTTCGAGCGTGCCGGTCCACGTCGCAATCGAGCGGCAACGGTTCCGCGGCACGCGCGGGATTTCTGCCTCTCGACCTGCGGCAGATCAGCTCTTCGGCGCGATCGGCGTCTCGAGGTCTGCGGCGTACGGCTGCGCGAGCTGCTCTCCGAGATCGCGCGTGGCGGTCGTTGTCTCGCGCCGCACCATGATGCGCTGGAAGAACGTCGTGTTCGGAACGCTGATGTAGCGGCCGTCGCGCGTGCGCAGCGTGGTGAAGAAGAACGAGAGGTCGATGACCTGGCCCTCGAGCGCATCGGGAGGGAACGAGATCTCGTCGCCGATGCGGAACGGCCGCGTCACCAGAAGGAGAATGGTGCACAGAATGTTCGAGAGCGTGCTCCACAACGCGATGAAGCCGGTCGCGATGAGCGCCGCGGTGCCGGCCAGCACGGTGAAGAGGTCGACCTCGGTGAAGTGACTGACGAGCGAGCCGAGCGCGACGACGATGAGAATCACCTGCGCGCCGGTGCGGAGCGGGCGCAGCGACTCGGGCGGAGCTCCCACGCGCTTCGCGAGCGCCTTCAACACCGGGCCCGTGACGAAGAACCAGAAGAGTCCCGTCACGACGAGCACGATGGCGAGAAAGACGAGCTCGGCCAGCAGCGGGCCCCACGGGCCTGACTCGGCGATGGAGGTGAGGAGTCGATGCACGATGCCCCTGGGCAGCGCCACGGGCGTGAAGGTCTCTGTCGTCGCCATGACCGCTGCGTATGTGCGGTTCGCGCCGATGCCAACCGCGGGAATTTGCGGCGATGCACGGGGAGACGGGCCAGCGCATCCGTTCGGGCATGGTGCCGGTGCTCCTCATTCTCTCGCAGCTGTCGCTCTCGCCCACGCGGGTGCTGACGATGACGACGCCGGATGGTGAGGCGAGCTGCTTCGTCACGCTCCCCGCGAGTGGGCGGGTGCGCATGTTCCAGCCCCACGCGGCCTCGGTGTGGCTGCTCGAGAAGTCGGAGCGCCTCGTGCTCACCGAGGGCACGAGCCGCGTCAGCGTGTACGACGACGCGACGAAGCAGTGGAGCGAGCGGGAGTACGTGGTTCGCCGCGAGCGACAGGTGAGCGCGGTGAAGCGCTCCACACCTCGTGTGTGCATCGCCCTCGAGACACGCCAGACCATGCAGAAGCCTGAGCTCGCGCCGCCGTACTGCGAAGCGAAATGGACGGCTGATGGAGAACACGAGCTCGAGGTTCCGCTCGGTGAAGCGTGCAAGGTGACCATCGACGGCATCTCGCGCGTCGCGGTGTGACGGGAACCATCGCGGCGACCACTCGACTGCACAGCCACGGCGATGGGTTCGTTGCGGCCTGCGCTTCGGTGGCGCCGCCGGGCGAGAGGAGGGCTACGCCGCGAACCTGAGATCTGATGGAGCCCGGAGCAGCGCCTCCGACGAGGCAGTAAGCGCTGGCCGACTTCGAGCAGATTCCCGAGCTGGACGGGCTCGAGGCCACGCGCATCGTGCAGGAGCGGCTCGGACCGCGCGGTGGCCGCCCGTCACCAACGTCTCGGTCGCCACCACCACGACGCCGCGTGCGGCTCAGGCGTTCGTCACATCAACTCACGGCGAGCCCTCGCGAGCGTCACCACGAACACCCTTCCCGCTCCCGCAGCCACCAACGTGCGCGCCGCCTCCGACGCCGTCGAGCCGGTCGTGTAGACGTCGTCGACCAGCAACACGTCCGAGCCCTTCACCGCAGCCGTCGCCGAGAACGCTCCGCGCACGTTCGCGTCACGTGCGTCTTCACTCAGCCCCACCTGCCGTGTCGTCTCTCGCGTACGCGACAACCACTCGTCACGCACCGGCCGCTTCAGCACCGCGCCCAGCTCGACGGCCAGCAACGTCGCCTGGTCGTAGCCGCGCTCGCGAAACCGCCCGGTGTGGAGCGGCATCGGCACCAACGGCGCCGTCACCTCTTTGAAGAACGCCGCAGCAGCCGACGCGAGCAACGACGCGAGCGGACGAGACAGGTCGGGCCTCTGCTCGTACTTGAACCGGTGAATCGCCTTCGCCACCGAGCCATCGTGCTCGAACGGCGCGTACGCCTTCATGAACGGAGGCCGCCGGCCTTCACACCGCGGGCAGATGCCGGCTGGGAACGCGCCAGGCTCGGAGCACCGGCGACAGTGCGGGCTCTGCGTCTCGAGCACCAGGTGCGCGCACTCGTCACAGAAGAAGCCGGTGCCGGGCAACACCTCGTCACAGGCGACGCAGGCCGGCGGGTAGACGAGCTCGAGCAGACCCTCCATCGGCTGGAGCGTACCGTCAGCGCTCGTCTTCACCCAGCAGCTCGACGTGGTTGGCGACCTGGTCGAGGCCGTACTTCGCCTCGAGCGCCTGCACCTGGTCCTTCTCCTTCGGGGTCAGTGCCCAGCCCCACAGCTCGACCTTGTTGCTGCGCACGCACGCCGTCATGGCCTTGAAGGCCTTCAGCTCGCCCTGCAGCTTCTGGCGCAGCTTCACCAGCGCGGGCGTGCGGCGCGTGTCTTCGGCGCACGCCATCACGTGCACGCGCGAGCCGTCTCTCTTCCACGCGAACGTCGTGCGCACGCCCGAGCACGAGGCCTCGAGCCAGAACGTCTCTGGCTCGTCGACGTCCATGCCCTCTTCCACACAGCGGCCCGACGCCGCCGTCACCTTCTCGAGGTCGGCCACCCGGAACATGCGGCGCTGCGAGGGGTCGAGCGTCACCGCGCGGTAGCGAATGCCGGCGAGCGGCTCGGCGGCCCCCAGCGTGAGCAGCGTGACGACGGCGGTGAGCAGCTTCATGAAGAGGACTCCGCGACGAGAAGGCGCGACGATGCCACGGCGAGCGGCGCAGCGGGACTGACGAAGTGCCCTGCCCGCTCTTCACATCGCGTCGCGCGTGGAGTCAGGTCTCACGCATGCGCACGACACACTGGGTGGGCTGGCTGCTGCTCGCAGCGCTCCTCGCTTCGTGGGCTTCCGGTTCGGGGTGCGGGCCCGCGGCGCCTCGCTGCCCCTCCGATGGGGGCCCCGCGTGGGACGTGAGCGAGCAGTGCGCGTGCCCGGCGTCGGCTCCTGACCAGTGCAAGGGCGCCACGCGTGCGACCTGCAACAGCGGCTCGACGGTTCCGTACACGTTGCGGTGGCAGTTGGTGAACTGCGGCCAGCGATGTCTTCCGCCCGCCGACGGCGGCACGCTGGCGACCTGTCAGTAGCGCATGGAGCCTCGACTGCCCCGCGGGCTACCGCCGTTGATGCTGCTCACCGACGTGGGCTTCATCATCTACTGGGTGGTGACGGGTCTGCATCTGCTGCCACCCGAGTGGCTGTACCGCGATGCCTCCAACGCGCTCATGGTCGACTGGAACTGGTCGTTCCTGAGCCTCGACCTGCTCGTCTCGGCGACGGGGCTGAGCGGGCTGCACCTCGCGCGGCGTGGGGCCCGTGCGGCGCGCGGGCTCGTCATCGTCTCGCTCACCCTGACCAGCGCGTCGGGGTTGATGGCGCTCTCGTTCTGGGTCCTGCGGCGTGACTTCGACCTGGGCTGGTGGCTGCCCAACGTGTTCCTGCTCGTGTACCCGGTGCCGTATCTCGTGCGGCTGCTGCGCGAGTGACCAGCGACGAACGGTCGCGCGCAAGGGCGCCGCCAGAGGAGCTTCGCCACGAAGTCCCCCTCGCAGGCACGACCACTCACGACGCCGACGGCTCAGCGCTCGAGCGACCGAATCGTCTGGGTTGGGCACGAAGCCGACGCAACCCAGCTGAAGTCTCCTCACGCCGCACGTCGCGCGAGGAGCCGGAGCGCCGTCACCTCACAACGGCACGCACATGCCGTTGTTGCACTGCTGGTTGCCGGGGCAGACGGTGCCGCAGCCACCGCAGTTGTTCTCGTCGAAGCGCGTGTCGATGCAGGTGTTGTTGCAGCGGGTGAGGCCCGCCGAGCAGACGCACATGCCGTTGACGCAGCCGTTGGTGGGGCCGGTGCCGCACGAGTTGCCGCACGCGCCGCAGTTGCGCGGGTCGTTCGACGTGCTGACGCACTGGTTGCCGCACGAGGTGAGGCCGAACGGGCACTGGCAGGTGCCTGCCGAGCAGACGCGGCCCGGCGTGCAGGCCATTCCACAGCTGCCGCAGTTCTGCTGGTTCGCCTGCACGTCGATGCAGACGCCGTTGCACACCGCGCGACCCGCCGTGCAGTAGCAGATGCCACCGATGCACTGCTCGCCCGTCGCACACGCACGGCCGCAGGCGCCACAGCTGGTGGTGCTCGTCTGCAGGTTGACGCACGTGTTCGCGGGGCCGCCCGGCGTCGAAGGACATGCCGACTGGCCGCTCGGGCACATCGTCACGCACGCGCCGTTGTTGCACGCCTGGCCGGGGCCACAGACGATTCCACAGCCGCCGCAGTTCGCGCCGTCGCTCGCCGTGCGCACGCAGCGGTTGCCACACCGCACGAAGCCCTGCGCCGCGTTGCACTGACACTGGCCGTTCGCACACGCCTGAGCGCCGGCTCCGCACGCGTTGCCGCACGAGCCGCAGTTGTTCACGTCGAAGCCGGTGTTGGTGCAGGTGCCGCTGCAGTTGGTGAGGAAGCCCGCGCACATCGTCACGCAGTTGCCGAACTGGCACGCCTGGTTGGTGCCGCACGCACGGCCGCACTGGCCGCAGTTGTTCAAGTCGGCCTGCAGGCGCACGCACTGGTTGCCACAGCGCGTGAAGCCTGGAGCGCAGGTGCACGCGCCGCTGACGCACTGGCCACCGCCACACGAGTTGCCGCAGCTCGCGCAGTTGCCCGGGTCGGTCTGCGGGTTCACGCACAGGCCGTTGCAGCGGATGAAGCCCATCGGGCACGAGGCCTGGCAGGTGCCGTTGCTGCAGATGCCGGTGGCGCCGCACGAGGTGCCGCACATGCCGCAGTTGTTCGGGTCGGTCTGCGTGGTGGTGCAGACGCCGTTGCAGAGCGTCTGGCCGGGCGCGCAGGTGCAGGCGCCATTGACGCAGAAGCCGAGGCCGCACGAGGTGCCGCAGCTCCCGCAGTTGGTGCTGTCAGTCTGGGTATTGACGCAGACGCCGTTGCAGACCGAGCCGCCCGCGGGGCACTGGCAGGCGCCGCCGACGCACGAAGCTCCGGCCGCACAGCCCACGCCACACATGCCGCAGTTGGTGACGTCGGTCTGCGTGTTGACGCACGTGTTTCCACACCGCGTCGTGCCCGGAGCACATTGGCAGACGCCCGACTGGCACGTCGCGCCCGCACCGCAGAGGTTGCCGCAGGTGCCGCAGTTCGTGTTGTCGGTCTGCGTGCTGACGCAGCGGCCGTTGCACAGCGTCTGGCCGACGGGGCACGCGCAGGTCCCGGCCTGGCAGGTGGTGCCCGGGCCACACACGTTGCCGCAGGCGCCGCAGTTGGCGTGGTCGTTGGTGGTGTTCGCGCACGACGTCTGGCCCGAGGCGTTGGTGCAGGTGGTGAGCGGCGGCTGGCAGAGGCAGCGGCCCGCCGTGCACGCCTGACCGAGGCCGCAGGCGTTGTTGCAGAAGCCGCAGTTGGTGCCGTCGGTGAGCGGGTTGGTGCACACCCCGTTGCAGCGAATCTGGCCATTGGGGCACGGGTTGGGCTGGCAGGCACCCATCACGCACTGGTTACCGGCGCCACAGACACGGCCGCACGCGCCGCAGTTGTTCGGGTCGTTGAACTGGTCGACGCAGGTCCCGTTGCAGCGCAGCTGGCCGTTGGGGCAACCCGGCGTGAGGCAGACGGCGCCCTGACAGACCTGACCGGCCGCGCAGCGCACCCCGCACCCGCCGCAGTTGTTCACGTCAGTGGTGCGGTCGACGCAGACGCCGTTGCAACGAATCTGGGTGGGCGAGGGACAGGTGAGCGGCTGGCAGCTGCCGTTCACGCACTGGTTGCCGCCCTGGCAGACGTTGCCGCACGCGCCACAGTTGTTGGTGTCGATGGTGGTGTTGGTGCACAGGCCGTTGCAGTTCACCTGGCCGGGAATGGGGCATGGAATCGGCACGCACATGCCGCCGCTGCACTGGGCGTTGGCCGCGCAGCGGTTGCCACAGCTGCCGCAGTTCAGGTTGTCAGTCGAGGTGTCGATGCAGAAGCCGAAGCACGTCTGCCGGGGCGCGGTGCAGGTGCCGCCGCACATGCCGCCCACGCAGGCGCTGCCGATGGGGCAGACGTTTCCACACGAGCCGCAGTGCTGGGGGTTGGTGGAGAGGCTCACACAGACGCCGTTGCAGCTCGTCTGACCGGGCCCGCACATGGTGCGGCACACACCGCCGAGGCAGACGCCTGCCGCGCCGCAGGAGTTTCCGCACGCGCCGCAGTTGCTCGCGTCGGTCTGGGTGTCGACGCACGACGGGCCGCAGAGCACGAGCGGGCGGCCGCAGCTCCCGGGCACGCAGCGGCTGGCGCGGCACGACTCGGTGGCGCCACAGGCGTTGCCGCACGCGCCGCAGTTGGTGCGGTCGCTGGTGATGTCGGTGCAGACGCCATTGCAGAGCGACTGGTTGGGCAGACACGCGACGCCGCAGCGGCCCGAGACGCAGACGCCTCCGGGCGGGCAGCTGTTGCCGCAGGCGCCGCAGTTGCGGGCGTCGTCGGTGGTGCGGGTGCAGACCCCGTTGCAGAGCGTCTCGCCCGTGCCGCACGAGATGACACAGCGGCCCATGGTGCACTGCTCACCCGAGTTGCACGCGTTGCCGCAGGCGCCACAGTTGAACCGGTCGCTCGCGACGTCGACGCACGCGGTGCCACACTGCGCGAGGCCCGGCGTACAGGTAGCGACGCAGCGGCCCGACTGGCAGAGCAGGCCCGAGGTGCACTTGTTGCCGCAGCTCCCGCAGTTCGCCGCGTCGGAGTCGGTGTTCACGCACGCGCCGTTCGCGCACTGGGTCAGCGGCGCGCTGCACTGGCATCGGCCGGTCGCGCACTGCTCGAGGCCGGTGCAGGTGGTGCCACAGGCGCCGCAGTTCGCACGGTCGGTCTGGGCGTTGACGCAGGTGCCGTTGCAGTTGGTGAGGCCTCCGGTGCAGCCGGTGCGACAGACGCCGGCCTGACACGCCTGCCCGGCGGGACATGCGGTGCCACAGGCGCCACAGTTCGCCGTGTCCTGCTGGGTGTTCACGCACTGGCCGTTGCAGCGGGTCGTGCCCATCGCGCACGGCTGTGGGTTCGGGTCGACGACGCAGCGGTTGGCGACGCAGACGAAGCCGGTGGGGCACGGCGGGTCGTCAGGCGTGCCACAGAAGAAGATGGTCGTCCGCGAGCAGCCGGACAACGAGAGGCCAGCGAGCGCGCCGGCGAGGACGACGAAGCGAATGGAGGACGTCATGGACGTGGGTTCCGGGTGGGGGAAATCGGCCCTGTCTGGAGCGGCTAGTGTAGGGTGATCTCTCGGCGAAGCGACAGATCACAGAAGTATTTCGTCACCCCCGTGCCGCAGGAGCTTTCGTGCAGCGACAGTGGATCTTCTGGGCCATGGCGCTCGCGGCGTGCTCGCCGACGATGCCCATGCCGATGGAGGACGCGGGGGTCGTCGAAGACTCCGGCGTGAAGCTGGTCGACGCGGGTCAGGCTGATGCGGGCGTCGATGGCGGAGTCGTCGACGCGGGCTTCGTGGAGATCGAACCTGACGGAGGCCCACGGGAGCCGACGACCTCGAGCCAGGTGCTCTACACCGACGACTTCGAGCGGTACGCGAACACGGCGGCGCTCAAGGGCAGCTACGGCGACCAGCGTGAGGTCGGCGGAGCGTTCGCCATCGATGGGGTCGAAGCGGGCCAGGGCACGCGCTCGTTCCGCATCGACTACGGAACGGATGCGGGGTGCGTCGACGCCGACGTGTTTCTCAGCAAGGTGCTCGCCATCACGAGCCCGCAGACGGTGGCGTTGCAGTACCGGCTCCGCTACTCGCAGGGGTTTCGGTTTCAACAGCCGGCGTCGCACTGCGTGGGGCGTGGCACGTCGTCGACCGAGATGGTGATTGGGCGCTTGATGAATGGGCGCGGCACGGTGGTGGTGTCGGTGGCCGATGAGCCTGCGCAGCCCGTGATTCACCAGAACGTGGGCGGGCTGCGGTGGCAGGTGCAGGTGCGTGACGTGCGCGCGACGGTGACGCCGGCGCAGCCCCACGCGACGTATCGGCAGCACTTGAGGGTGACGCGGCTCTCTCCGACGCCCGTGGCGAACGCGCGGTGGCATCGCGTTGGCGTGGTGCTGCAGCGGGAGTCGATGCCGGGCGCGGGTGATGGCGTGATTCGCGTGTGGGTCGATGGCGAGGCGGTGCTCGATTACGACGGCGCCACCGGCGTCGCGGCCGGAAAGGTGTTCACGGGCACGGCGGCGTTCGGGTCCATCACGTACCCGTCGACGTTGCCGTCGGGAGCGTCGCAGGCCCAGTCGCGGTGGTTCGACGAGGTGGTGCTGTTCGAGCCGTGAGCGGATGCAATCGCGCGCGCGTTGGTTCGAAGAACGCACGCATGCCGCGAACGCCGCTCTCCATCGTCCTCGGGCTCGATGCCCTCATCGCCATCTCGTTCGGCGTGGCCTCTGGCTTCTGGCCGCTGGCGACCTTCGGCACCATCGTTCGGCTGCAGCCACCGGAGCAGCACACGGCGACCATCGCCGCGCTCACCACCGTCTCGCTCTTCTACGTGTTGATGGGGCTGGTCAGCCTCGCCACGCTCCTTCTCCCGAGGGCGGCGCAGCCATGGTTCGTGCTCATTCTCTGTCTGCGACACCTGCTCAGCTTCGTGAAGGGGCTGATGGAAGCCGGCGCAGGTTGGCAGATTGGGAGCCCGGTGCCTGACCTCGTCATCCACTCGGTGTTCGGGCTCGCGTACCTGCTCTGCTTCATTCAGCTGGTGCGGTCCGAGGCGCTCTACTCGCGGTGGTACGGCTCGCCGCGCAGAATCGAGTAGGCGCGGTACAGCTGCTCCATCAACACGAGCCGCGCGAGCCGGTGCGGCATCGTCATCGCCGACAACGACAACGTCAGCTGGGCGCGCGCGCGCACGGTCTCGTCGAGCCCTTCGTCTCCGCCGATGACGCAGACGACGTGCCGGTTCTGCTCGTGCTGCGGCGCGAGCCACTTCGCGAACTGCACGCTCGACAACGACTTGCCGCGTTCATCGAGCGCAACCAGCACGTCGGTGGGCTTGAGCTTTCCGAGCAGCACTTCCGCCTCGTCGGTCTTCGCCGCGGGGCCGGAGCGTCTCGACTCCGACAGCTCCACCAGCTCGACCTTCGCGACGTGCGAGAGCCGCTTCGAGTACTCGGCGACGCCCGGCGCGAACAGGCCCGAGCGGTCCTTGCCGAACGAGATGACGGTGAGCTTCACGTCAGGTCGAGGGGCACGCGCTCGGCGTCGCTCCAGAGGCCTTCGAGGTCGTACATCTGGCGCTTGTCGGGCGTGAAGAAGTGCACGACCACGTCATCGAGGTTGAGACACACCCATTCGGGCGAGGGCTCGACCGACGACGGCTTGCGGTTGCGCGAGTCGAGCAGGTCTTCGACGCCGTTCTTGAGCGCGTCGAGCTGCACGTCGGAGTCACCCGTCGCGAGCACCAGGTAGTCGTAACCAACCGCGCCCGCCTTGTGCGTGAGGTCGAGCAGCAGAATGTCAGACGCCTTCTTGTCGTACGCCGCCGCGGCGATGGCCTTCGCGAGCTCGAGGCCCTCGGGGGTGGCGACGCTCTTGCGCGCGACGACGACCTTCTTCTTCGCGGCCGGGCGCTTCGCCGACGGACGCTTCGCGGTGCGCGGCGCGACCTTGCGGCCAGCCGGCTTCTTCGCGCCACGTGCCGGAGCCGCCTTCTTCTTCGTGGCGACCGTCACCTTCTTCTTCGTCGTGGGCTTCTTCGCCGCCGGCTTCTTCTTCGCGGCGGGCTTCTTCTTCGGTTCGGGTCGGTTGCGGGTCGTCTTCTTCTTCGCTGCCATGAACCGCGCCTTACACCCTGCCACCGCCGCTGTTGAGCAACATTCGACGGAAGGTGGCTGATCAGCGGATCTGCCCGTCTCCTTCGACGACGAACTTCTGGGCCGTCAGCTCGCGCAGCCCCATGGGGCCAAACGCGTGAAGCCGTGACGTGCTGATGCCGACCTCGGCGCCGAGGCCAAGCTCGCCGCCGTCGTTGAAGCGGGTCGACGCGTTCACGATGACCCCCGACGCCGTCACTTCTCTGGTGAAGCGGCGCGCGGCATCTCTCGAGGTGGTGACGATGGCCTCGGTGTGTTCGCTGCCGTACCGCGCGATGTGCTCGAGCGCGCCATCGAGGCCGTTCACCACCTTCACGGCGCAGATGAGGTCGAGAAACTCCTTCCCGAAGTCGGTCTCGGCGGCGCGCGTCACGGGAACACCCGGCAGCAACGCGACCGTCTTCTCGCAGCCACGCAGCTCGACCTTCTTCTCGAGCAGCGCACGCGCGAGCTTCGGCAGCGCGGCGGGCGCGACGGCCTCGTCGACGAGCAGACACTCCATCGCGTTGCAGACGCCGGGGCGTGAGGCCTTGGCGTTGACGACGATGCGCTCGGCCATCTCGAGGTCGGCGTCGTGGTGCACGTAGACGTGACACACGCCCTGGTAGTGCTTCACCACCGGCACGCGCGCGTTCTCGGCGACGAAGCGAATCAGCCCTTCTCCGCCGCGGGGAATGCAGAGGTCGATGAGCCCGTCGAGCGTGAGCAACGCGAGCATCGACTCGCGGCTCGTGTCAGGCACCAGCATCGCCGCGTCGGAGGGAAGGCCCGCCGTCGACAGCGCGGCAGAGAGCGCCTCGGCGATGGCCTTGTTCGACCGAAACGCCTCGGAGCCACCACGCAAGAGCGCCACGTTTCCACTCTTCAGACACAGCGCAGCCGCGTCGCTCGTCACGTTCGGCCGCGACTCGTAGATCATCAGCACCACGCCGAGCGGCAGCCGCACCTTGCGCACCTCGAGCCCGTTCGGCTGGCGCCAGGTCTCGGTCACTTCGCCGATGGGGTCTTCGAGCGTGACGATGAACTCGACGGCCTTCGCCATGGCTTCGATGCGCGCGGGGTCGAGCAGCAGCCGGTCGATGAACGCAGCGTTCTTTCCCGCAGTCTTCGCGTCGGCGAGGTCGAGCGCGTTGGCCTCGACGATGGAGGCCGTTCTCGTGCGCAGCTCGTTGGCGAGCGCCGTGAGCGCCTGGTTCTTCTGCGCCGTGGTCGCGTTGGCCATCACGCGCGAGGCCGCCTTCGCCCGCTGCGCGAACCCACGCATGGCATCGAGCGTCGTCACTTCACGACCTCCCAGCCGGTCGCCGCGCGACGAACCCCCGACGGCGCAGACGAGGCCTCGAAGACCTTCTCGAGCGTGACGGGCGCGACGGCCTTTCCGCTCATCACCCACGCGCCGCCGCAGCAGCTCGCGACGAACTCGAACGCGTCAGGCCCGGTCCATCGCCACTGACCGTGCACCGAGGCGGTGGTTCCTTCGACCAGCACTGGGAGCGCGTTCGCGAACGTCGACAGGTCCTTCGTCGCGATGACGGTGAACGGCCCGAAGCGGTCCTGCAGCAGCGAGACGCGGGAGCAGTCGGGCGAGAAGATGTCGAAGCTCCAGTCATCGAAGTTGAGGCCGCCGCTCGGCGTGAAGGCGTGCTCCTTGCCGTCGGCGAAGCGGAAGGTGAGACCCGTCACCCCGTACGTCTTCGGAGCCGGCTTGCCGTCGACCGCGAGGTCCTTCAGCTCGTCGGCGCTGCCGCTCCAGACGGCGGTGACGTCGCCACACTTAACCGCGTGGTACGCGCCCGCGAGCGAGACCTCGGTGGGCGTCGCCTTCGGTGGAGCCGCTTTCACTTCGACCGCAGCCGGCTTCGGCTCGACCGGCGACTCGGACTTCTTGCAGGCGACCAGCGACAACAGCACCACCACGACGACGCGCGAGCTCACGAGCCGATGGATAGCGCGAATCCCGAAGCGCGTTGGCTTGACCTTTGTCTGGCCAGCCCCTGCGACCAGCGCCCGGTCAAGGCACTGATTCGATGGGACCAGCGGTGTTTCACGATGAAGCCAGATTCAGTCCGAAACACGGGCTCGATTCAAATCGAAACAAAGCAGTTTCACTTCACCTCAAACATCACGAGATTGTCAGAACTGATTCGTGGTGTGCGAATTGCCTCAACGGGTCGACATGCGACTCCACCACCTCGTTGCTGTGACGACGTTCGCCGTCTTCCTCGGCTGCACCGGCCCTGAAGGCCCAGCAGGCCAGACCGGAGCCACCGGACCCGCGGGTCCGGCCGGAGCCAAAGGAGACCCGGGCTCGACGGGAGCCACCGGCGCGACTGGCGCGACAGGAGCCACCGGTGCGACGGGAGCGACTGGGGCCACCGGCGCCACTGGAGCCACCGGCGCAACGGGTGACGCAGGCGCGCAAGGCCCTGCGGGCGTGAACACGGGCACGCTGAGTGGTGTGGTGCGTTTCCAGAGCACGAAGGCGGTCGCGTCGATGGCCACCATCGCGCTGGCGCCGAACCCGCAACTTCCCCAGACCTCGAGCGCGACCGGCACCTGGTCGTTCGCCGCGCTGCCCGCAGGTGTGTACGAGGTGACCTTCACGCACGCGCGCGCGACGGCGCTCAAGAAGTCCGTCTCGATTCTCTCTGGCCAGACGACGACGCTCGACGTCGAGCTGCACGACTACGTCGCGGCGAGTGACACCTGCGTGACCTGCCATGCGACGTCGAACCCGCAGCTCATCGCCGACTACAAGGCGAGCTCGATGGCGCCGTACGTCTCGTGCGCCGACTGCCACGCCGACAACCCGGCCGTCGCCAACGACTTCGGCGACGACCACCGGCTGCGTCCCGCGGCCGAGCAGTGCGCGGCCTGTCACCAGGAGCAGTACCGCGGTCATCAGGCCAACCGGCACTCCATCGGTATGCAGCGCGTGTACGAATCTGGCCGCTACGATGACCTGCCGCCCTGCACCACCGGCCCGAACGCGCTCGGCTCGGGCGGCGTCGCCACCTGCACGCAATGCCACAACATCGAGCAGAGCTGCGACTCGTGTCACAGCCGTCACCTCTTCGACGCGAAGCAGGCGCGGGCTCCAGTCTCGTGTGCGACGTGCCACATGGGCCCCGACCACGCACAGTGGGAGATGTACTCGACCTCGAAGCACGGCGTGCTGAACGCGACGCGCGGTGAGACGGTCGGCCCTTCGTGCGCCGGCTGCCACATGCCGAACAAGGGCACGAAGGCCGACGGCGGCGTCTACACCGACCACGACCTCTCGTTCGGCCTCGCCTGGGGCCCCGTCGGCGGAGCGGCCTCTCACGTCGGCATTCGCCGCAACGGCCAGCTGCCGTACGTGCTGAATGGAACGACGCTCTCGGCCAACCCCGCGTTCGACCCGTACGCTCCCTACGACATGACGGGGCCTGCCGACGCCGGCGCCGACCCGGGCTCGCTGTACTACCCGCTCGACAAGCCTGGCCGCATCGTTCAGGTCACCGACCCCGCGAACGTGCTCAACGCGCGCCGCGCGCAGATGATTCAAGTCTGTACACGCTGCCACGCTCAATCCTTCGCAACCGACCGCCTCGACGTCGCCGACGGCCTGCACCGCAACGTCACCTCGGTGGTGAACGAAGCGAAGGACATCATCTACGCTCTCAACTACGACCGTTTGCTCGAGCCCGCGGCGAGCGGCTGGGTGAGGCCTGCGAACCCCGACACCGCTGCCGAGATCGTGCTCGCGGGCACGCAGCTGTACAGGAATCTCTCCTCCATCGAGCGCACGTTCTTCAAGATGTACAAATATGACAACGTGAAGGCGTGGCAGGGCGCGTATCACTTCAACCCCGACTACGCGCACTGGTACGGGTGGGCCGAGCTGAACATGGACCTCACCGACATCGCGAGCGAGGCCGGGCAGCTCCGCCGTGACTACGCCCTCATCTGGGCCGTCGAGAACAACGCCACCACCGTGTGGCAGGTGCCGTACCAGGGCGTGGTGTACCAGACAGGCTCGATGACCAAGCTGTACGACCTGTACGCGCCCGACGCCGGCAGCCAGGTGATTCAGCCGTACGGTCCGACCGGGCCGACGGTGAGCTACGACGGCGGCTCGCTCTTCGTCTTCCACTGACACACTCGATGACGCGCTGACTGTGGCCGCTCGCCAGACCTCCCTCGGGCTGGCGAGCGGTCTTCTTTTCGCGAGCGCCCAGCACGCCGCGTGTTGGGCACGCGCAGCTTCGCGCCGTCATTGCGAGAGACGGCAGCAGCTTCGGCTCGGTCGTCAGCGCCACCGACGCCCTGGGCCTCATTCTTCACGGGCGAGACGCCGCCCATCGTGATGGTGAAGCAGGTGACGGAGCCGCCACCGCGCGCCACGCCAGAGCGGCGACGTGACACCAGCGTGTCAGCGGCCGAGGCGTTGCACCCAGCCCTGCGCGGCGGGGAACGCGAGCACCTCGTCGGGCACGGCCTCTGCGTCGTTCGCCTGCGACCAGTCGGTGACGTGCACCGGACCGCCGTCGGCCATCGTCTGGTGCTCTTCGTCTTCGGGCGGGGCGGGTTCCTTCGTGCCCGGCTCGATGAACAGCACCAGCCACCGCAGCGCGCTCGAGCCACTCGCCGGCACGCCGACGTAGCTCGCGTAGACGCCGTGCCGACGCAGCACCCACGTTCGCGGCACCGCGCGTTCGTCTTCCCGAAATGGCTCGATGCCCTGCGAGACGAGCTGCGAGGGCTCGGGCCACACGCCGCTCTCGACTCGCAACCGCTCGAGCTCGGGCAGCGCCTCACGCAGGTGACGGAAGGTGCGTTGATCGACCTCGTCGACCTCACGAAACGAGCCCTGCCAGCCAGCGAGCTCGACGGCCGCACTCACGGGGCGAGCGCGCTGGAGCGCGAGGCCGACGCCCCAGACGAGCAGCGCGAACGCGAACCACGGAGCGGCCTCACGGAGTGGCCTCGCGCGAGTCGTCGACACGGTCAGCTCAGCGAGAGCAGGTGCTGCATCGACGCCACGCCCCACCACAGGCCGACGCCCACCGAGAGCAGACCGGCGACCGCGAGCAGCCCCGCAGCCACCCTCGGCGCGCGCGCGAGCCGCATCAACGGAACCCCAGCGAGGCCGGTCAACAGCGCCATGCCCACGACCGAGCCTGCGCCGAACAACGCGATGTAGCCGAGGCGTTCGCCCGCCGTGGGGAGCTCGGCCACCACGAGCGCCGTGAGCGCTCCACTGCCCGCGAGCCCGTGCAGCACGCCGACGAGCAACGGGCGGGTCGCGAACGTCCACGAACGAACGTGCACGTGCTCGACCGGCGCTTCGTGCGTGTGCTCGACGCCACCATGCGTGTGCGTCGACGGGCTTCCCACCCGACCCTCGAGATACGACCGATGAAGCGCGCGCAGGCCGAGACCGACGATCATCACTGCGACGAGAAGCTCGAAGCCCGCAGCGACACGTTCGGGCATCTGCTCACCGACCAACGCGAGCGTTCCGCCAACGACGAGCAGCGACAACGAGTGACCGAGCCCCCAGAGCGCGCCCACCCAGAGACCAGCCCGCGCGTTCTTCTGCTCGGTCGCGAGCGTCGACACCGCGGCGAGATGATCAGGCTCGACCGCGTGGCGCATGCCGAACGCGATGCCCAACAAGCCGGTGACGAGCGAGGACGACACGAGGAAGGGATAGCACGCAGCCGGGAAATGCACGCACGGAGTCGGCTGATTCGAATCAACCGGCGCGGCGCGCGCGCACGGATTGCACGATGGCTCGAATGACAGCGATGAGGCTGGTCGTCACCAGGACCACTCCGGTACCGACGAAGACGTACTCGCCCGCGCCCGTGGTCACGTTCGAGAACAGGTGCTTCAGGCTCACGATGACCAACACCCAGAGGAACAGCAGCGCCTGACCGACGCCACCGACGAGGCCCGAGACGATGGCGCGCCACCCCGTCTGGCCGAGCGAGAAGAGCACCACCCCGAGGGCGGCGACGATGGCTGCAATCACCAGCGCCACCTCGTGCGACTCGAAGTGCTCGATGCCGGCGCACGTCTTCAGCGGCTTCCCGGTCGCGGTCGTCTGACAGTCGGGCGCGAGACACGAAGACCAGTCGACTTCACGCACGGTGTGCCAGGGCACGAAGAGCACGAGCACGCCGACGACACAGCCGAGCACCTGCAGCGCGCGGAGCGTTCTGACGAGCATCAGAGAATCTTTCTGGGCGGCACCACGACGTTCGCGACGAGCAGGCCCATCACGAGTGCGCCGGCGAGCGTGAACATGTCGACGGCCTGGCTCGCGCCCTGCGTGTAGTCGCCGCGCAGCAGCGCATCGAAGCTGCGAAAGCCGAACGAGCCCGGCACCAGCAGCAACAACCCTGGCAACAGGAACAGCTGCGCGGGCCGCCTCGTCGTGCGGGCGTAGCCGTTCGCGGCCGCGGCGAGCACGAGCGCAGAGAGGAACGCTGCCGACGACGCAGGCCACGTTCGCAACGCCAGCTGCGACAACCACACCACGGCGCCAGAGGTGATGGCGATGCGCAGCTTCTCCTTCGGCAGCCCCAGCGAGACGCCGAAAGAGGCCGAGGCGACGACGAGCGCGATGACCTGCCACCACCACGACGCCTGCTCGAGCGCTCCGGCCGGCTCTGGGCGAACGCCCGTCCACCGCTCGAAGGTGAGCGCCAGCGCGATGCCGAACACCAGCGACAACAACGTCACCGCCGCGTCGACGAGCCGCGCCGTGCCAGAGACGAGGTTCTTGAAGGTGATCTCCGCGAGGCCGGTCGTGAGCACCATGCCGGGCAACAACGGAATCACCACCGCCAGCACGAGCACGTCACGAGAGTGCCCAGGCCAGACGAGCGTCGCGAACCACGCGGTGACGGCGGCGATGGCTCCGCCGAGAAAGTTCTCGAGGAACCGCAGGCCCGGCTCCTTCTGCGTGCGCAAGAGCACCGCGCGCAGCAGCAGCCCTCCGACGCCGGCGATGAAGAAGTCGCTGACGGCGCCACCGAAGCTGACCGCCGCTCCCGCGCTCGAGCCCGCACCTGCGAGCAACTGCACCGCGACCGGCCACCTGGGAGCGCTCGTCAAGCGGCGCAGCTCCACGCGCGCGTCGTTCACCGAGAGCGTGCGGTCGACGACGCGGTTCAACACCTCGTCGAGCTTCGCGAGCCGCTCGAGGTCGATTCGCCATTCCTTCACGCGCACCATCGACACGGCGGGCGGCGCGCCCGTCGGTGTTCGCAGCGCCACGAAGAGCCCCGTCGGCACGGCAAAGACGTCGGCCTCGTGGCCTTCGAGCTGCGCGACGACGGTGAGCAACTCTTCGAGGCGATAGCTGGGGCAGCCCGCCGACAACAGCTCACTGCCGAGCTCGACCAGGTAGTCGAGCAAGAGGTGCGTCGGCAGGGGTTCGCGGGCGTCGGTCACGGCGGAGAGGCCTGACGTTGTAGCATTCACGCGTGCGATTCCTTCTCGGCGTCACCCTCCTCTCCTCCCTCGCCGCGGCCGACGTCGCGCCTCGAAAGCTCATGCGCAAACCAACGCCTGCTGCACCCGGCCCGATGACGCCGGAGCCCGAACGCACCTTCGCCGACGGCCCCGCGCTGGAGCCGAGCGAAGCGCTGCGAACCTGGCTCGAAGCCCAGAAGGACGCGATGGGGCGACCCAGGCGCGTGCGGCTGCCAGTGCTGGTGACGATGTCGTCGCCCCTCGGCATCGACAAGACGGGCCACGTCGGCACCGCGAAAGGGCTGGCGCTCGAGCTCGACGACAGCTCGATGGGCGTGCCACTCGCAGACCACGTGCGCCGCGCCGCGAAGGAGACGACGTCGACGGTGCTGCTGCTCGACGGCCTCGTCGACGGCAAGACGTTTCGCGTGTTGTGGGTTCAGCAGCTGAAAGGAGCGGCCCCCACCGTCGCGAAGGTCGAAGTCACGAAGTGAAGAAGGCCCGAATCTCGTCGCGTTTCGCGAGCGCGTCGGCCCTGCCGAGGTCGATGAGCGTCTCGGCCCAGCCCCCATCGAAGAGCAGGTACGAGGCGAGGTCGGCTTCCCACGTCGAGTTGGCGTCGGCCGCGCGCGCGAGCAGCCACTCGTAGAAGCGCCCCAGGTTCCACGAGCCCGAGTGACGCCGCAGGTGCTCGCCCGCCATCACGCCGATGTTCTTCGACGGCTCGAAGATGAGCGTGGGAATGGTGCGGTAGGCCATGCCGCGCTCCTGCTCGAGCACCGCGTCGACACGGGCGCGCTCCTCGGCAGACAGGGCCCCATCGACGACCTCCATCATGCGGTTGAAGCGCTGCAGCACCTGCAGGTCGTACGTCACCGGGTCGAGCAACAGCGCGTTGAAGATCTTACCGATGAGGAAGACGAGGCTCGGGTACTCGTCGGCGGAGTCTCCGGGCGCGTCGATGTCGGGCGGCTGCACCGGGTCGTGGCGCAGGGTGATGACGACGAGCTTCTCGGCACCCGCCCGAATCGCCGGCGCGATGGGCGTGTTGAAGCGCAGGCCTCCGTCGGCGAAGTACGAGCGGCCGATGCGCCGCGCGGGAAAGAGCGCGGGAATCGCGGCCGACGCGAGCACGTGTTCGGCGTCGATGCGCGTCTTGCGAACGACGCGGCGCGGGTGCCGCATGGGCTTGAAGTCTGCGTCGGGCGCGAGCTCGGCGAACATCGTCGTCGCTCCGGTGCCGATGTGCAGCGCGGCGACCACGAACGCGCGCAGCCGGCCCTCGTTCACGTTGTCGTGCAGCTGCGCCCAGTCGACCGCAGCGGCGACGATGTCTTCGAGCGCGCGCGGGTTGAGCACGGAGCGCCCAAACCGGTCGGCGGGCCCGTCTTCATCGCGCGTCTTCGGCGCCTTGCGCAGAAAGCGGAACGGGCTCGTCCACCCCACGAGGCCGAGCAGGTCGACGCGCAGGTGGTGCTGCAGCTGCAGCGAGCGCCACAAGGTGACGAGCGCATCGACGCGGTGGTCGTGCATGTGCGCGTTGGCGGCCATCCACGCGCCGTTGATGGCGCCGACCGAAGTGCCGGCGATGACCTGGTACAGCCCGCGCTCGTCACTCGAGCGGCCGAGCGCTTCACAGACGCCCTTGAGCACGCCGGCTTCGTAGGCTCCACGCGCGCCGCCGCCCGACAACACCAGCCCGACGTTCTTCATGCGCCCGAGTGTCGAGGCGTTGCCGGCTGGTCGCCAGAAAGCAGTTCACCGCGCGCGGTGACGCCCGATGAGGAGCCCGAGCTTGAGCTGGCCGATGGTCGAGATGGCCCCGGTCTGCGCGGCCGACAGGCCCATGCCGCTGAGGCCGATGACGGGCGCGACGAAGCCGACCTCGGGCATCAGCCCGAACGTGTTGGTGACTTGAAACGCGATGCCCACGGTAGCCCCCGGCGCGAGCACCACGCTGCCCATCGCCTCGAGCGTTCCGTACGCCATCACCCGCGGGCCGAGCACCAGCTCGTGCTCGCCGAACTTGAAGCCGATGAGCACGGGGAGCGCGCCGTGCAGCACCTTCACGACGGAGCCATTCACCGGCAACACCGTGCCCCCGAACGACGGCGCGACCGAGATGGCGAGGCGCGGCGCGCCGGGAGTCGTCAGCAGCACCTTCGCCTGCACTTCGGCCCAGGGCACACCGACCCGAACGCCGAGGTCGACGCGCTCGCTGACCCCGATGCGCAGCGAGCCATCGACGTGCGGGAGCGGCACGGCACCACGCTGGCCGGCGTAGACCTGTGCGCCCGGCTCGAGCCCCACCTCGAGGTTGCCGGTTCCGAGGGTGTCGGCGCGCTGCACCGAGCCGACCGAGGCGCAGCCCGTGAGAGCAACGCTGAGCACGACGGCGCGAAGGGCGTTCACCCGTGCCACCTTTGGCCAGCGCTGGTGTCACTTCAACGCTCAGCGCGTCAGGCGCAGGTCATCGCCCGTAGGCCGTGTCGAAGAGCTCGGTCACGCGCTGCACGTACTCGGGGTTGAAGCCCTCTTTGCAGTCGTTGTTCGACGGGCTCGTGACGTCGGTGCACGGAACGTTGCTGTGCGTCGCACCGGGCACGAGCCACAGCGAGCGCGGGCTCGCGTGCCCTTCGGAGAGGTCGAACACCTTCTGCGAGTACTTCGGCTGCACGAAGTCGTCGGCGGTGCCGTGCATCACCAGCAGCGCGCCGGTGTGCTTCTGCACGTTGGCGTTGTTGTCCATCGAGGCGTCGAACAGCCACTCCGAGGGAGCGTCGACCGCGAGCGAGTCGTTCACGAAGTCCTGCAGGGCGCCGATGGTGCTCTCGAGCGCGACGGCCTTCGGGCTGCGCGTGGCCGCCGAGCCGAGACACAGCGCCGTGCCGAGGGAGCGGCCGTAGAGACCGACGTTGTCGGCGCCACCCATACGCGTCTCGAACCACGCCCGCGCGGTGTCGACGTCGGCCGCGATGCCCTTCTCGGTCGCCTTGCCTTGCGTGTCGCCGAACCCGCGAGGGTCGAACACCGCGACCGTGTAGCCGAGCCGCCAGAGCGCTTCGGCGCGTGAGTGCGTGTTGCCAATCCACGAGGACTGGCCGTGGCAATAGAGCAGTCCGATGCGGTTGCGGCGCGGGTCGCCCTGGTCGCCTTCTCCTCCGTCGTGGCCTGCGACGTAGATGGTGACCTTCACGCCGTCGGTGCTCTCGAGGTCGTCTCTGTATTCGCGCAGCCGCGGCGGCACGGTCGATTTGGCGAAGCGGTCTTCACCCCGCGAGGGCCGTGCGCTGAAGACGAAGAAGTCGAGGTTGAGACAGCCCGAGCCGAACAGCAGCAGCGACGTCAGCATCATCGCGGAACGCATCAGTTCGCTCCCGGGTAGAAGTTGAGGCCGAGCTGCACCGCGAAGGCGCCGAAGGCTCCGGGGCCGAGGAAGTCGACGACCGCGAACTTCTGGTTCTGCGTGAACGCGAGCTGCTTCACCTCGAGTTGCAACCCGAAGACCTTCGTTGGGCGCCACTCCGCGCCGGCGAGCAGCGTCGGCAACACGATGAACCTCTCGAGCTGCGCGAAGAGGTTGAGGCCGGCGAAGAGGGTGAAGACGCCCACGTCCCACGAGACGGTGCTCTGGAGCTGTTCATAGAGCCGCGGCGCGAGCGTGTACGTGCCACCGTTGGAGCGCGCCTGCCCGGTGAGCCCGCCGAGCCCCACGTAGAAGATGAGCAGACCGTCGAGCATCACGCGGGGAACGAAGCGGTCGTTCTCGAGCAGGCGATACGAAGCGCCCGCGTCGATGCCGAACGCGCGCACGACGGTTGGATTGAGCCCGGCCTCGAGCGTGAGCCGGTCGGTGAGGCCGTAGCGCCCGTAGACGTTGAAGAGCGGCGCGGGAATCGGAGCGCCCAGGTTCGTGAAGAGCGGGCCACCGAGCGAGCCGCCGACCTGGAACTTCTTCTCTCCGACGGGCCGGAGGGCGCGGGTGGTCGAGCAGGCGGTGCCACCGAGGGCGAGCAACGCGACGACGAGGGAAATTCGCACGAGCGTCCCTTATCGAACCAGTCGGCCCGATGAACAGCGGGGGTGAGACGAATCACGCGCCCACGTCAGTCGGGCTCACCACCGCCGTCTCGCGGCCATGCTGCGCCCACTCCGCCGAGAGCTGCTCGACCGCGCGTACGACGTCTTCTCCCGCTATCGCTCGCACCGCATCACGGGCTGCGCCTGCTGCACCTCCGAAACGTTCCTCGCCGAGCTCAATGGCGCCCCGCAGGCGCTCTCGCCCGTCTCTGCGGCCGGCTTCGGCATCTCGGTGATGGCGACCATCGGCGACGAGACCTCGTTCAAGCGCCTCTTGCCTCGCCTGCTCGAACTCGACGCCGAGTCGCCTCCGTTCGTGTGGAAGGGTCGGCTCGACGAGCTGTTGTCGCGCGCGCAGTTCGAGCGTTGGCCAACGCCCGAGTACGAAGCTGTCGCTGCGTGCCTCGAGGAAGCAGCCTTCGACGAAGTGCTGAACGCCGAGCGCTTCGATGATCGGATCTTCGACCGCCTCACGCCCTCGCTGCTCGTGCGCTTCGGAGTGGTGCTCGACGAGGCCGCAGTGACTCCGCGCTGGTACGCACTGCTCATCTGCGAGCTGGGCACGAAGCTCGAGTCACACGACCCGTTCGTCTCGGTCGCGGTCGACTGGGTGCTCGCTCGTGCCGATACGCACCACCTCGAGCGTGCGTTCTTCGAATCGAGGAGCGATTGGGACCAGCAGGTCTTCTCGTCGGCGCTCCAGGTGCTCGAGTGGTTCACCTGAAAACACGACGGCCCGGCGAGTCACGAGGACTGGCCGGGCCGCGGGCACTGCGGTGTGTCGCTCAGCTGCGACGGCGGCGGATGAGCGTCAGCATCGCGAGGCCGAGGCCGGCGATGGAGGCATCGAGGCCGCCGATGCTGCAGGCGCGGCCGGTGTTGGGCGTCGAGCCGTCCGGCGTCGCCGTCATCTTCAGC
>JAACJQ010000310.1 GCA_016879935.1 Archangiaceae bacterium
GCCTCGCGTCCGAACGTCGAGAGCAGGAACGCCGACCGCTGCGCTTCGCTCATGCGATCGCGCTGAGGGGCGAGGTCGCCGAGGATGTCGAGGAAGCTGCGGAAGCGGTTCTGCGAGTCCGTCACCGACACGCCGACGCCGCGCAGCGCCTGCTGGACTCGCGGATCGGCCATGCGCTCCATCGCGACCGCGACGGCGGTGGAGGCGCGCTCGACGCCGGGCACGACATTCTTCACGAGGCCGAGGGAGATGAGCGTCTCGGAGAGCGACTGGTGGAGAGCCTGGGCGCCGCGCGAGGCGGTACCGAGGGCCAGCGGGAGCTCGCTCGCATCGAGCGCGAACACGTTGACCGCCTGCAGCATGCGGTCGACGGAGATGGAGGCCTCGTCGATGGAGAGGCCAAACGCCTTCATGGCCTGCGAAGCCAGCCCCGCTGCCTGAGACGGGGTGAGCTGGCCGAGGGAGCCCGCCGCGAGGTCGAGCACGGGGTTCAGCAGGCGGACCGACTCGGTGACGTTGAAGCCGGCGGCGGCGAGGTCCTGCAGCGCCTGCGTCGCCTGCGTCGGCGAGAACTGCGTGGCGAGGCCCGCTTCGATGGCGGCGTCGTGGAGCCGAGTCAGCTCCTCGGCCGTCGCGCCCGCGATGGCGCCTGCGGAGGCGACGGCCTGCTCGAACCGGCCTGCTGCGTTGGCGAGCGAGAACGCGGCCCCCACCGTCGCGGCGCCGGCCGTGAACACGGCGAGCCCCACGCCGAGCTGCTGGACCGCGCTCTGGAGGTTCTCGGTGCCGAGCCCGACGCGGCGGTCGAGGCTCATGAAGTTGCGCTCGAGGTTCCCGATGGCCCCCGAAGCGAGGTCGCGCGCGGTGAAGACGAAGCCGAGGCCGAGGTTGTTGAGCGCCACGGGTCACTTCCTCCCTCGACCGTTGCGCGCGGCCTTCTCCAGCTCCTTCGCCTCCCGCGCGCGCTGGCTGCCGATCCGCTCGATGAGCCAGTCGCGATCGGTGGTCGGCAGGTCGAGGGCGTCGTCCAGCGTCACTGCGAGGCCCGAGCCTCCGTGCTGCTGCCAGCAGAGCTGGAAGAGGCCCTCGCGCCACGTCTCCATGTTCACGTCGGGGAAGAGCTGCTCCGGGCCTTCCGCCTCGCGGTCCTGTCCTTGCCCGGCAGGAAGAACCCCTTGTCGAAAGGGAGCTCCACCTCCTGCGTCTGGAAGCACTCGGGGCACTCGATCTCGATGGTGGTGTCGACGCCGCAGTCGACCCGGTCGAACTCGTCGACGAGGAAGTCCGCATCGCGCATCGTCAGGTCCTCGAGGAACTGGCGCTTCGCCTTCGCGTCCACGCCGTCGATCTCGAGCACGCGGTACGCAAGCACTGCAGAGAGCAGCTTGTCGGGCGCGGAGCGCTGGAGCGCGGGCAGCTTCCGCTCGTCATCACCGGTCAGCAGCTTGAACGCGACCTTCTTGCCCGCGTCGGGCAGCGTGGTCTCGAAGCGGTTCCCGCCGACGAACGCGACGCGGCTCTCCTCGGAGAGCTTGCGCACCGGGAGCTTCGTCAGGTCGATCTCCCAGTCGATGCGCGCGCGGCAGTTGTCGTTCCGGCACGAGACTCCGAAGGCGTACTCGGGGCCGTAGGTCAGCGCGCGCACCATGAGCAGCGCGAAGAAGCGATCGCCCTGGAGCACCTTGCCGAGGTCGAGCTTGGCGCCTTCGGCGAGAGCGTAGGGCCCGGGGTCGAGGGTCTCCTCCCAGCAGGCCGCGAGCAGCTCGTCGACCTGGCCGCCGCTCTTGGCGAGCTTGCGGTCCGCGAGGACGCGCTCCTCGCGCACCTTCATGCCGCGAACGCGGCCCTGGAGCCCCGAAGGGCACGTGATGACGTCTGCCATGCGCTGCCTCCACGGGGGCAAAGCTGGCCGGGAGGCGCTGCGGGGACAGCGATCTACGAGCGCACGGCCTCAGGCGCGCATCCGCACGCATCGCACGCGGGTGCCTGCTTCTTGGGCCAGCTATTCCAGACCGACGCCGCGACGAGCAACGCGGTGCCGACGTAGACGGCAGCGTTCAGCTCGAGCGCGAACTTGCCGAGCAGGATGCCGGTGGCGGCAAGCGCGCCGAGCGCGAGCGGCCCAAAGCCGCGACGGCGACGCGCGCGGTAGCCGAGGCCCGCCAGCGCGAGGAGCAGCGCTCCGGCGGTGAGAGGGAGCAGCCAGGATGCCTCCATCAGGAACGGCACGCCGAGCGAGCCCAGGACGCCTGCGTACGCCGGCCAGCACGAGGGGCAGCTCACGACCGGCAGGATCGAGAGCAGCGCGCCCGGGATCACGGCGAAGCTCGCGGCGTTCCCCGATGGTGAGGGTGGCGAGCGGCGCAGCGCCGCGATGATGGCGTCCAAAGGTGGCACGCCGCGGACGTCACTGCCGACGTAGATTCGGCATGAGGCGCTGTCTCCGGGAGGCGCCCCCGTCACGTCCTTGCCGTCGACCAGGATGGTAGGAGAGCCGTAGCCACGCGCGTGGGCCGGCGAGCTCTCCGCCGTCACGTCGATCTCGCTCCACGCGGCGGGCACGCCAGCGGCGTCGCACGCACGGCGAAGCTGCTCGCGCGCAGCGGGGACGTTCGGGCAGTCGGGAAAGTAGAGCAGCTCAACGGTCGCCATCGGAACCTCCTTGAACATCGAGCGCGTCGAGCAGCGGGCACTCGGCCGTCGGGCCCTCACCAGTGCACGAGGCAGCGAGGCTCGCGAGGGCCGCGCGCATGCGGGCAAGCTCTCCGAGCTTGCGATCGACATCGGTCAGCTTGGCGACCGCGAGATCGCGGACGTCGGCGCAGGTCTTGTCGGCCGCGACGCGCAGGCTGAGCAGCTCGCGGATCTCCCTCAGCGTGAAGCCGAGCTCCTTCGCGCGCTGGACGAAGCGGATTCGGCGGACGGTGTCGGGTGGGTACTGCCTGTAGCCGGACGGCCGCCGGCCGGGCTCCGGGACGAGCCCCTCCCGCTCGTAGAAGCGAACGGTCTCGACGCCCACCCCCGCTTCCTTGGCGACTTCACCGATCGACAGGCTTGTCGAGTCCATGCGCCAAGTATGGACCCTGTAGTGCACTACAGAGTCAAGCCACCAGTCCAAGGCGCACGCAGGACGTCCACACGAAACGGAACTCAGAGTTCCCAACGGTGAAGACCGCCCCGGTGCGCTTGCACAAAACGGAACCGTGGGTTACGTTTTGTGCGTGACGACGCCCGAAGCCAAGGGGCCGGACTGGGACCGGCTGTTCGAGACCGCCGCTGGTCAGTCCGGGTACGTCACGACGAGGCAGGCCGCCGAGGCGGGCTACTCGACCCACCTGCTCCGCAAGCACATCCACGCCGGCCGCGTGACGCGGCCTCAGCGGGGGATCTACCGGCTCGTCCACTTTCCGGTCGGGGAGCACGAAGAGCTGGTCACCGCCTGGCTCTGGTCCGAGCAGGCGGGCGTGGTCTCACACCAGACTGCGCTGTCGCTCCACGGCCTCTCCGACGTGCTGCCGGCCCAGGTGCATCTCACGCTCCCGGAGGCCTGGCGACGGCGACGGTTTCGCGTTCCCGCCGGGGTCGTGCTCCACCACGCTGATGTCGCCCCCGAGGAGCGATCGTGGTTCGGCCCAGTGCCCGCAACGAGCGCCAGCCGCACGCTCAGCGACTGCGCCAAGAGTGGCCTGTCCCCGGAGCTACTGCGCCAGGCCGCCCAGCAAGCGCTTCGGCGCGGCCTCGTCACGCGAGGAGAGCTTGCGGAGGTCGAGACCGCCCTCAAGCCGTTCGGAGGCCTCGCAGAATGACCCCACGCACCTACGCCTCCCCCGAGGCCTTCAAGCAGGCGCTCGAGCAGCGCCTGCGCTCATCCGCCAAGACGGGCGCCGAGTTCGCGCGCAAGCGCCAGCTCCTCGTCTTCGATCGCTTCCTCGCCCGAATCGTCGCGGTGCTCGGAGATGCGGCCACGCTGAAGGGCGGCCTCGTCCTCGAGCTACGCCTCGAACGAGCGCGCACCACGAAGGACGTCGACCTCCGCATGGTGGGTTCGCCGGACGACGTGCTCGCGAAGCTGCAGGAGGCCGGTCGCCAGAACCTCGGCGACTTCATGGCGTTCGAGGTCGGGCCGGACGACGACCACCCGGAGATCCAGAACGACGGGATGCAGTACGACGGGCTTCGGTTCCGAGCGGAGTGCAAGCTCGCGGGCAAGCTCTACGGGCAGCCCTTTGGCGTCGACGTCGCGTTCGGTGACCCGATCCTCGGAGAGCCCGAGGTCGTGGTCGCGGAGGACGTGCTCGCGTTCGCCGGCATCGCCCCGCCGACGCTGCGGCTCTACCCGATCGAGACGCACATCGCGGAGAAGCTGCACGCGTACACCATGCCTCGCGCGCGACCGAACTCGCGCGTGAAGGACCTGCCAGACCTCGCGCTCCTGGCATCGGCGCAGGAGCTCGACGCCAAGCGCCTGCGCGCTGCCCTCGAGCAGACCTTCGCCTTCCGCAAGACGCACTCTCTGCCCGGCGCGATGCCCGCGCCCGTCGAGGCATGGCGCACGCCCTACGAGGCGATGGCGCGCGAGGACCAACTTCACTGGACGACGCTCGACGATGTCACAGCGGCGGCCAAGGCGTTCCTCGATCCGGTGCTCGCCGGAGGGCTTGATGCCACGTGGCTCCCCACCGAGTGGCGGTGGAGCTGATCGTCACTGGACCAGCTCGAAGAAGTCGTACGTGAGCGTGACCGACTCGATGATGTTCTCGTCGCTCTCGTTGTCCCACTCGCCCGCGACGAACTTCACCGGCCACGCGCGGGAGAGCGACCAGCGGCGCAGAGTGAGGCCGTCGCGGTCCTGCTGCACGATGTCGAGGTTGCGCTTGTAGTTCACGTCGGTGAGGCCGAGGCCGCTCGACGTGATGGCGACGTCCTGGAACCAGTCGAAGAGGTCGCGGTCCTGCGTCGCGCCGCGCTCGAGCGTGACGTCAGAGAAGGTGAGGCGCCCGGGGCTCTTGTTCGGGATGAGCGAGCCGCCCTCGAAGTACTGCACGTTGGCGACCTCGACGGAGAGCTCGCTCGCCTTCTGGAAGCCAGCGTGGCCGACGTCGTCGATCTCCACGACGAACTTGAACTTCTTGTGGAAGCTGCGCGGGTTGCCGATGACGGTCATGGGTTAGCTCCTCATCCCTCTGCGGCCGCGAGCTCGGCCTCGAGCGCGCGCGTGTCCTGGCTGATGCGGAGGATGATGAACTCCGCGGGCTTGTTGGTGGCGAGGCCCACGCGGGCGATGAGCTTGCCGGCGAAGATGACCGTGGGCGTGTTGAGCTGCTCGCTCACGTCGACGAAGAACGCGGTGCTCGGCGTCTTGCTGCGGAAGGCTCCGTTGTTCATCTGCGCGAGCAGGAAGGCCGTGATGGTGCGCCGCACCTGCGCGCGCAGTCCCTCGGTGTTGTTCTTGTGCCGCGCGAACTGGAGCCCCTGCTTCAGACTCCGCTCGATGAAGATCACGCCGCGCCGCTCGGCGACGTAGGGGAAGTTGCCGTTGCCCTTGAGGGTGCGCGAGCCGTCGATGTAGCGCGGCAGGCCCGGGCCCGTGGTGAGCGGGTTGATGCGGTGCGGGTAGACGAGGTCGCGCTTGTTCTCCTCGAGTACCTCGTCGGTCTCGAAGCCGAGCACGCCGAACATGCGGCCCGCCTCGATGCCTGCGGGCGGATCGTAGACGCCGCCCGGCTGCGCCGAGTCGGTGCGCGTGAAGACGCCGGCCACGACGCCCGAGGGCGGGACGACGAGCTGCTCGGCCGAGCCGAACACGCTCTTGGCCGGGTTGAGCACCTTCACGCGGGGCCAGTAGATGGCGCCGAACTCGGAGAGCTGCTCGAGCGCGGCGGTCGTCGCGACGTAGGTGACGATGTCCGTCGCGCTCTGGTTCGCGGGCGGGTCGAGCACGGCGAAGACCGCGCCGTCGCGGTCGACCTCGCAGTAACGCACCATCGCGTTGTGGACGGCGGGCGTGGCGCGCCCGGGCACGAGGAGCAGCGACAGCTCCTGCACCTGGTCGAGCGCGTGAAGGCCCGTCTTGGCGGGCTCGCTGCCGATGAAGTCATTGTCGTCGAGCCCCACGAGGCCGTCGCTGCCGCCCGCGAGCGCCACGGTCTGGGGCGGCGGGAGGGGCGCGCCGACGAGGAGCTGGTCGATGACGCGCACGTACACGGAGCCGTTGCGCGCGTCGTTGACGATGCTCTCGACGTAGCGCCCGTCGCTCGGGCTCATCGAGAGGTTCGGGAAGGACTCGCGGTACGCGCCGTCCTCCACGACGAGCAGATCGAACGCGCTCGGCGAGCCGTTCGTGGCGTTGCGCACCTCGGCCTCCACGCGGTTCGCGTAGGCGCCAGGGTCCTTGCCCTCGACGCGCACGGAGTTGGCGGTGCCCGAGGCCGCGCCGGAGTGGAGGGCGTTGTCGAGCCCGAACGCGGCCGCCGTGGCAGCGGCGGCCTGGACGCTGGCGCCCGGGCCGGTCGCGACGGTGCGGATGTCGAGCACGCCGCCCACACCCGCGTCGACGGTCACGGTGGGGATCGCCGCCTCGACGACGGCCTTCACCTCGGCGACCTCGACGGCGCGCAGGTTTGCGACGTTGCCGCCGCCGACCGAGGCGGCGCCGGGGAACGCGAGCACCGCGTTGGCCGTGCCGCCCGTGACCTGCACGCGGCTCGCGGTGCCTTCGGTGTCGCTGGCGAGCCTGACGATGCCGCCCGGCGTGGTGGCGCGCCCTCCGACGATCACCGCGTTGATGGCAGCGGCGACCTCGGTGGCCGTGGCGTTGGCGATGTCGGCGAAGTCGGCGGCCGAGAACAGCACGGTCTGCTCGAGGCCGTTGTCGACGCGCAGGAGTAGCTCCAGGCCGTCGGCGAGCGCGTACGGACCCGCACCGCCCGCCGCCATTGCGGCCGCCGAGCCGTTGAACACCGCGTCGGCGTCGGGCGCGCCGTCCACCGCGAGGCGAACGACGTCTCCGTCGTGCAGCACGAAGGGCCCGGGCACGGCGCCGAGCAGGATGCCCGGCGTGGGGCCGCCGCCAGCGACGAGGAAGCCCGCGGCGCGCACGGCGGTGGCGGTCGCGGCGTTGGCCACGTTCGAGTAGTGCGTGGTTCGGACCACCCAGAGCTGCGCCCCGCCGTTCTCGAAGAAGCCCATCGCGGCGAGTGCGAGGTCGGAGTCGGGCGTGAAGCCGCCGAACTTGGTCTGGAAGTCGTCGAACGACGTGCAGAGGACGGCCTCGCCGATGGGGCCGCGCTCGGTGACGCCGACCGCGCCGGCGACGGAAGTAGGAGCCGAGGGGATGCCGCGAACCTTCGGCTCCTCTTCGACGATGACGACCTTGGACGACAGGAGCTGTCCGCTCACGATGCACCTCGCTTGTTCTTCTTCGCCTTCACGTCAGCGCGGATGACCTCGGCGAGCGAGGTCGTGGTGGGAGGCCTCGTCGCGACCACGGCGGGCTTGGGCAGCTCGGGCACGTGGCGCTTCACCGAGAGGTCGCCGCGCTTCACCGCGCGCACGACCTCGGGAATGGTCAGCACCGCGTCATCCAGCGCAGGGCTCGTCAAACCGCTCGCGAGCGTGAGCGACTTGGCCGTGCGTCGCGCGCAACGTCCCTGTTCGACCTCGCAGCGGCACTCGCCGAGCGCCTGGCAGTAGGCCTCGTGCGCGAGCACAAACACGAGGCAGCGCCCGCTGGTGTTGGTCAGCGAGACGGTCACGAAGCACCTCCGGTGGCGATGGCCTGCGTCGGGAGCAGCTCGGGCTCGGTGACGCGCTTGCCGAGGTCGAGAGGAAGCCCCTCGTCGACGTCGAAGCCGCGCACCACGAAGCCGCAGGTGAACGCGCGCACGTCGTCCTTCCCCGCGAGCTGCGTGCGGAACTCGCCATCGGCGTCCAGCTCCCAGCGCACTGTCCCGCGGGCGGCGTCGGAGGGGTTCCGCTGCAGCTCGATCCAGCGGTTGCGGTTCAGGAACGTCGCGACGGCCACCATCAGGTTGAACAGCTCGGCGGTCCGCTCGCTCGCGGCGGTTAGCGTGAAGACGAGGTCGACGGTGTACGGGGGCTTGCGCCGAACCAGCTCAGGCCCCGAAACGCCGCCGACCACGTCCTCGTGGGCCACGTTCGCGGAGTAGAAGCGGTTCGGGCGCAGCGTCGGCCCCGAGAGCACCAGCGACGGCACCTTCGCCATCGCGATGACGTTCAGGCCGTCGAGGGTGGTGTCGTCGTAGTCGACGCTGACCGTGGCGCTCACGGTGCCGAGCACCTGGCGCTTCAGCTCGCGCAGGAGCTGGCGGATGACGCGCGTGAGGTCGGCCTCGCGGGCGACGGTCGGGCGCGAGA
>JAACJQ010000311.1 GCA_016879935.1 Archangiaceae bacterium
CGAAGACGCGAGCAGAGCGCACCTTCGTGCCCTGAATCACTTCCGCGCGACGCGAGGTCTGAGCGAAGGCGGAATCGAACTGGAAACATGAACTTCGAGCTCTCCGAGACCCAGAAGCTGATTCGTGACACCGCGCGCACGTTCGCGAAGAACGTGGTGGCTCCGAAGGCGCGAGACACCGACCGCAACGAGATCTTCCCTGCCGAGACGTACAAGCAGATGGGCGAGCTCGGGCTGCTCGGCGTGAACGTGCCCACCGAGTACGGCGGCGCGGGCGCGGGAGTCGTTAGCTACGCGCTCGCGGTCATGGAGATCTCGGCGGCGTGCTGCTCGACCTCGGTCGGCATGTGCGTCACCAACATGTGCGCCGAGCTCATCTGCCAGTTCGGCACCGAGGCGCAGAAACAGAAGCACGTCACCCGCCTCACGAGCGGCGCGGCCATCGCCGGCGCGTTCGCCCTGTCTGAACCGCACGCCGGCTCTGACCCGGGCGCTGGCCGCACGACGGCGGTGAAGAAGGGCGATCGCTGGGTGCTCAACGGCACCAAGCAGTGGATCACCTCGGGCGCGCACGCGGGCGTGATCGTCGTCTGGGCGCGCACGTCGAACGACGGCAACAAGGGCCTCTCGTGCTTCATCGTCGAGAAGGGCACTCCAGGCCTCACCGCGGGCAAACACGAAGACAAGATGGGCCTGCGCGGGTCGAACACCGTGCCGCTCATGTTCGAGAACTGCGAGATCCCCGAAGAGAACCTGCTCGGGCGCCTCGGAGACGGCTTCAAGCTCGCGATGACGGCGCTCGATGGTGGCCGCATCGGCATCGCGTCACAGGCCGTCGGCACCGCGCGCGCCGCGGTCGAGGCCTCGGTGAAGTACGCGAAGGAGCGTCAGGCGTTCGGCAACGCCATCGGCGAGTTCCAGGCCGTGAAGTGGATGCTGGCCGACATGCAGACGCAGACGAACGCGGCCGAGTTGCTGGCGTTGCGCGCCGCTTTCCTCAAGGAGTCGAAGGTTCCGTTCACGCGTGAGGCCTCGATGGCCAAGCTCTTTGCGTCGGAGACCTCGAACCGCGTCGCAGACAAGGCCGTGCAGATTCACGGTGGGTACGGGTACATCGACGAGTTCCCCGTCGAGCGGTACCTGCGCGATGCGCGCGTGCAGACCATCTACGAAGGCACCAGCGAGATTCAGCGCATCGTGATCGCGCGCGAGCTGATCAAACAGCTGGGCTGATCAGCCCGCGTCGACCGAGCCGCACAGCTCGCAGGTCGCGTCTCCGCCCGAGCCAGCGCAGGTCCACCGGCCCACGCCTGCGTCAGCACAGCGGCAGGTCGGGCGCTCGTCGTCGGGAACCGTGATGCTGGTGGTGACGCCCGCGTCGGGAATGCGGCAGCCCGCGGGCTGCTTGTTGTGCACCACGATGTCTTCAGCCACGAACGTGTGCCACTCGTGCTCGACGGTGAGATCGAACACCTCGCTCACTGCGCAGAACAGCTTCGCGCCATCGACCTGAACCACGCGCGGGCCGTCGTCTCCGATCTCGAGCAGGTGTTTGCGATCGCCGAGCAGCCAGTCGCCGGCTGGGAAGAAGCCCTTCGCGATTGGGTCGTACACGGGGTGGTCGGAGGTGAGCATGAGCGTGCGGCCTCCAATCGCCAGTGAGCCGCACTCTCGGGTGGCCGAGGTGATCGCGGTGATGTGTGACACGACGGTCAGACCGGTCGCCGGGTTCGCCACGACGACTTCGTCACCGACCCTCAGATCTTCGATGGCCCGGCCACCGCGAGGGGTTTGAACGCGCGCGCCCCGAGCGACACAGCTCACGACCGGGCCGCATGCCGTCAGCGAAAGACCCATTCCGATCAAGAGCTTCTGCATGCGTGCTCCTCCAGTTCGGCGCTGGGTTGTGCGAGCCGTGTGCCACCGGCCCGCGGATTCTGTATGACGCCACGCGGACTCGCGCCGGGCGAGCCGCCTTCGGAGCTCTTCGTGATCCACCGTGCCCTCGTCATTCTGTTCCTCGTCGCGCTCGCCGCGTGTGGTCCCCGCCCGAAGCCGATGATCATCGAAGAGGACGCCGGCATCGTGATGGAGGTGCCGGACGCGGGTCGTCAGCGCGGCATGGATCCTCCGAGCGGGTTCTCGACGGCCGTCGAGCTGCCGGCCGACGGTGGCCAGCGCATCGGTGTGTCTCTGGCTGCTGTGGGTGATCAGTTCAACCAGCCCCTCATCGCGGCCGTGTGGGACGACCCGAACGGTGACGGCGTGCGTACCGACACGCGCGTCTTCTTCACCCGCTGGAACGGCGAGAAGAAGGAATACGAGGCGCTGAAGACGATCGAGGTCGTCGGAGAGATCGATCTCACACCGCCCCTGCGCCAGGTGGCGATCGGCCGTGACTCGGTAACGGGCCGCATCGGCATCGCGTTCGTGAAAGCTGGAGCCGGCATTCGCTACGCGTTCAGCGACGACGAAGGCGCCAACTTCTCGCTCGCGACGGTCGGTATGGATCCCGGCACGGGCGACTCGAGCTACCCGCAGATCGCGCTGAAGAACGGCACCACCCACATCGCGTACGTGACCTCGAACGAGCAGGTGCTGTACCGCACGCGCACCGGAGCCTCGGGCGCCTTCTCGGAAGTCACGGCACCGATCACGGCAGGGCAGGCGTCAGCGTTTGGGTCGATCTCCCTCGCGCTCGACGGTGATGGGAACCCGGGCCTCGCGTACTTCACGAAGGGCGCTTCGCTGCGCGGCACGCTCGCGTTCTGGCGTCCGGGCACGGCGTCGGCGACCGAGGTGACGAACTCGAACACGACCGACGTGCTCGCAGTGGCTGATCGCAAGCCGTCGGTGACGCTGGCCTTCGCAGGCACCACGCCACGCGTGGCATTCCATCTGCTCCGGGCTGATCCCGTGCTCAACGGCATGATGACCGACTCGAACTCAGAGTTGTGGACGTCTGTCGCCACCGACGCGGCCGGCACCTCGTGGAGCATGCCGGTGGGAATGCCGCGCAACGGCGACTTCCAGACGATGCGGTTCAACACCACGCAGTGGTACCAGGGCCTCGTCATTCACTCCGGCGGCGCGATCACCATCGGCGGTGCGTTCCTCTCGCGTGGCACGATCAACACGCTCTGCTCGGGTGGGCCGAAGCTGTCGAAGTCGACGAACAACGGCATGACCTTCGAGACCTGCTCGCCGATGAATACGCCGCTGAACTTCGCGGGCGAGTGGCTCTCGATGTGGGGCCACGCCGCGAACAAGGTGACGCTCGCGTTCTTCTACGACCGCCGTGCGAGCGATCTCATTCGTGGTGGCGTGATTCTGTACCGCGAGCCGTGAGCGCCGATCACGTCTGGCTGGTCGTTCGCGGGAGCATCGTCATGCGGTGCTACCCGGACGACGCCGAGGTCGAGGTCACCCTCGATCCCGAGAACAGCGCGGGCGTGATCGCGACGCCGCAAGACGTTCGGGAAGTGATCGGCATTCTCACGGCCCACGCGCGCGACCTGTGGAGCCGCTACCAGCACCAACCGGAACTGCACGGCTCCGGGCCTCAGCCGATCGCGCTTGCACTCAACGCGCAGGGCGATCTCCTTCGGCTGGGTGGGGCCGAGAAGCAGATCGTGAGACTTCGCATCACGCCACTGGTCGAGCTCATTCAGCAGCTCGAGGCGCTGATCGCTTAGCGGCGCGGCGGACCGTTCGGCACACGCTCGGCGGCGTTCTTCGCGCGGCGTTGATCGGCCGTGTTCCCGGGGAACTCGACGAACTCGCACATCTCGCAGAGTCGGCTGTAGATGCGATCACCCACGCGATCGCACAGCAGCTTCGATTCCTTCGCCGATTCGACGAGCGCGTCGGTGCCGAGGTAGCCGCGCTGGGCGCGATCTTCCGGTGAGCGCAGCGAGTAGTTCGTCGCGAACAGCGTGACGCGGCCGGCGTTGTAGCGACGGGCGATCAGCTCATCGAGCGTGTCCAACTCGAAGGCGCTGCCGCGGCCCTTGCCGAGCTCGTCGATGGCCAGCACGTCGACCTGTGAGAGCGGCTGAATGATCTCTCCGCCCGACTTGCCGTCCTGAAAGCCGCGGCGAATCTGCGCGTAGAGCAGGCTGATCTCGACGTAGGCGACGCGGGCGCCGACCTCGAGCGACAGGTGCTTCAACGTCGCGCACATGAGGTGCGTCTTGCCGGTGCCGACGGGGCCACTGAGCACGTAGCCGCGCGTCTGCGGAAATCGGAGCGCGAAGTCGCGAGCCCGCTGAACGGCGCGGGCCTGCTCGGTGTTCGAGGGGCGGAAGTTGTCGAACGACGCCGGCGCGTGCACGGCCGGCAGGTGCGCTTCGGAGAACGCGGCGGCACGCGAGATCATCTTCGCCCGCGGGCAGGGCTGCACGACGTCGTAGGTGCGGGCGTTCTCGGTGACGGTCGAACGCAGCAGCCCGGTGCCCGCACAGTCGGCGCAGTCCTGCACGCGCTGGGCGACCGTCGCCACGGCGAAGTCGCCCTGACGGTGCACGGTGTAGCCAGAGGTCTCGCAGGCGCGGGCCGAACTCATGAGCATGGTCCTACCAGAAGGCGGGCAACGCGAGGCGATGCCGAAGCAGCGCGCCCCGGTGAAAGCGCAGGGAGTCGCGACGGGTCGCTCCCGACGAGCCATGCCGCAGCCGCTTTGCTTCCCTGAGCATCGAGAGCCGCTCGGGGAACGGCAGGGTGCGAACGATGGCGGCCAGCACCAGGTGCTCCTGGCGATCGGCCTCGTCGAAGTCCTTCGGCAACGGCAACGAGAGGCGGGCGAGGGCAGGGCGCTCCTTCGCGAGCTTCTTCACCACCGCCTGCAGCTTCTGGTGACGAGCCTCGTGGAGCGACTCCACGGCGTGGGCAGCCTCGGTCTTGCCCGCCGCCCGCTTCAGGTACTTCGCCAGCTCGGCATCGACCGTCTTCCGGCAGGCCCGCAGAAAGCGCAGCTGCCCCTGGCCTTCGGGTGCGTCGAAGATCGCCCGCTCGGCCGCCGCCCGAATACCGCGTGCGACCACCTCGAAGGGCACCTCGGCCCGTGCCCACTCGTCCACCAGGTCGATGTCGTCGCCGCTCAGCGACACGCCCCGGCCCCGGTAGGTGGTGAACAGGTCCTGAACCCGTTCGTGAAAGGTGGCGTCGTCAGGCAGCAGACTCATGGCCGTCGAAGAAGACGTGTACTGTGTCCTTGACAGTCATGAACAGCGAGCGATACATGCGCCCGCCGTTTCCGTTTCCCAACGGGTCCTTAGCTCAGTGGTAGAGCACCACCTTGACACGGTGGGGGTCGATGGTTCGAAACCATCAGGACCCACTCGCAGCACCTGCAGCACGCGTTAGCCGTCGCGATGGTCCAGCAGCATCGGACTCGCGGCGGCTTTCGCTTTTCTGCCCGCTCCCCAGTTTCCACTTCCCCTCCCGCCTCTGCGGGTTACACCCCGGCTCAGCGCTGCACGCCTCGTGTGCGTGAGCCCACCGGAGAACACACATGTCGAACGTCGTCGTCACGCTTCCCAATGGAGACAAGAAAGAGACGCCCAAAGGCACGCTCGTCTCCGAGTTCGTGAAGAACAGCATCGGCGCAGGTCTGGCCAAGGCCGCCGTCTTCGCGAAGTTGAACGGCGCAGAGGTCGATCTCTCGCGCTCCATCGACGCTGATGCCTCACTGCAGATCTTCACGTCGAAGAACCCCGAGGCGCTCGAGGTCGCGCGGCATGACGCCGCCCACGTCGTCGCCGATGCCGTGCAGCAGCTCTTCCCCGGCACGCAGGTGACGATCGGCCCGACGATCGACGAGGGCTTCTACTACGACTTCTTCCGCGACCGGCCGTTCACGCCCGAAGAGCTCGAGCAGGTCGAGAAGAAGGCCAACGAGATCGTGCAGAAGGATCTGCCCTTCGTTCGCGAAGAGGTCTCGGCCGACGCCGCCATCAAGCTCTTCGAAGGCAAGGGCGAGAAGTTCAAGATCGAGATCATCAACGACATCGTGGCGAAGGGCGCGAAGACGCTGACGCTCTACAAACACGGTGACTGGGTCGACTTCTGTCTGGGGCCCCACGGCCCATCGACGGCGAAGATCGGCGTCATCAAGATCCTCTCGAGCTCGGGCGCGTATTGGCGCGGCGACTCGAAGAACCCGATGTTGCAGCGTATCTACGGCATCGCCTTCTTCGATCAGAAGGGCCTCGATGCGTGGGTGAAGCAGCGTGAAGAGGCCGCCAAGCGCGATCACCGGCGCCTCGGCAAGGATCTCGATCTCTTCCACTTCCACCAGTTCGCGCCCGGCTCGGCGTTCTGGTCGCCCAAGGGCACGGCGCTCTACACGACGCTCTCGGCCTTCATGCGCAAGCTCGCGCTCGACAGCGGCTACGTCGAGATCAAGACGCCGCTGTTGTTCAACAAGGGCCTCTGGGAGATCAGCGGCCACTGGGACAAATACAAAGAGAACATGTTCCTCGTGCAGGACTCGGAGTCGAAGGAGCTCGACTTCAGCCTCAAGCCGATGAACTGCCCGTCGCACCACCTGTACTTCGGGTTCAAGAAGCACTCGTACCGCGACCTGCCGCTGCGCCTGCACACGCAAGACGTGCTGCACCGCAACGAGGCGCAGGGAGCGCTCTCGGGCCTGACGCGCGTGCGCCAGTTCGCGCAGGACGACGCCCACATCTACTGCCGTGAAGATCAGATCGGCAGCGAGGTGGAGCGCTTCGTTCGCCTGCTCGATCAGGTCTACGCGGCGTTCGGGCTCACGTACCAGGCGAAGCTGTCGACGCGGCCGCCACAGCGTATCGGCACGGACGAACAGTGGGACAAGGCCGAAGCCGGCCTCAAGCAGGCGCTCGAGACGATGAAGGTGCAGTACGAGCTCAAGCCCGGCGACGGCGCGTTCTACGGCCCGAAGATCGACTTCGACGTCTCCGACTCCATCGGCCGCAAGTGGCAGCTCGGCACGGTGCAGCTCGACTACGTCGCGGCCCAGCGCTTCGACCTCAACTACGTCGGCGAAGACAACAAGGATCACCGGCCGGTGGTGCTCCACCGCGCGATCTACGGCTCGTTCGAGCGCTTCATCGCGATTCTCATCGAGCACTACGCCGGCGCCTTCCCCACGTGGCTCGCGCCGACGCAGGCCCTGCTCGTCTGCGTCGCCGATCGCCAGCTCGAGTTCGCCAACAGGGTGAGAGATCAGCTGGTCGCCGAAGGCTTCCGTGTCGAGGTCGATGATCGCGGCCTCTCGATGCAGAAGAAGATCGCCGAGGCGCAGGTGCAGAAGATCCCCTTCACGTGGGTGATCGGCGATCGCGAGGTCGAGCAGAACGCCGTGGCGCCGCGCCGCTATGGCGGGCAGGACCTCAAGACGATGCCCCTGGCCGACTTCGTGGCCATGTTCCGCAAGGAAGCGGTCATGCCCACGGGCGCTCCGAAGCCCTGACGAACAGGAGATTCGGTTGACCCCTTCGGGGCGGATCATTACGGTCCGCCCCGTTTCGTTGATTCAGCAGTCAACCACTCACCCGCAGCACCGAAGGACCAAGCCCATGGCCGTCAAGGACATCCTCGAGACCGAGATCCCCAAGCGTCTGACCGCGAAGCCCGAGCTCGCGAAGGACATCAACGCCGTCGTTCACTTCAACATCAGCGGCGACGGTGGCGGCGAGTGGACGCTGGACTGCACGAAGACCGAAGGCTGGGTCACCCCGGGCAAGGTCGGCGAGTCGAAGATGACGATCATGGCGGCCTCGGCCGACTTCGAGAAGATCATCAACAAGCAGATGAACGCGCAGATGGCGGCCATGCAGGGCAAGCTGAAGTTCAAGCCGATGGACATGGCGCTCGCGATGAAGCTCGCGAAGCTGATGGGCTGAGTCTCTCTTCGTTGTCGATTCTTCCGGGGTCCGGCGTCTCCTTCGTGGAGCCCGGGCCCCGAGTCTTTTGGAGGCCACATGGCGTTGCCGCTCGCAGGACTGAAGGTGCTCGATCTCTCGCGCTTGCTGCCCGGGCCTTACGCGACGCTGGTGCTCGCCGATCTCGGAGCGACGGTCGACAAGCTCGAGGAGCCTCAGGGCGGCGACTACACGCGCCACATGCCGCCGATGAAGGACGACACCTCGGCGCTGTTCCTCGGGCTCAATCGCAACAAGCGTTCGTTCACGCTCGATCTGAAGTCGCCCGACGGTGTGGCGGCGCTCAAGCGGCTCGTGAAGCACTACGACGTGCTCGTCGAGAGCTTTCGCCCGGGCGTGATGGACAAGCTCGGCGTCGGCTGGGAGTCGCTCTCGAAGGAAAACCCGAAGCTCATCTACTGCTCGATCTCGGGCTACGGCGCGACCGGCCCCGATCGACTCAAGGCCGGGCACGATCTCAACTACATCGCGCGATCTGGCGTGCTCGCGTACGGCGGGGTGAAGCAGGGCGCTCCGGCGATGCCTGGCGTGCAGATCGCCGACATCGGTGGCGGCAGTCTCTTCGCGCTCGTCGGCATGCTCGCGGCGCTCCATGAACGGCAGCGCACGGGCGTCGGGCGCTTCGTCGACATCTCGATGACCGAGGGCTCACTCGCCTTCCTGCACATGCACCTCGCGGCGCGGCTGATGATGGGTGCCGAGTCGGGGCCGCTGCAGCGAGGCGTCGAGGCGCTCAACGGCGGCTACGCCTGCTACGGGCTCTACCGAACGAAGGACGATCGCTGGCTCGCGGTGGGGTCGCTCGAGCCGAAGTTCTTCTCTGGCCTCTGCGCCGTGCTGGAGCGGCCGGATTTGATGACCGGCGGCTACGACACGGGTGACGAAGGCGCGAAGACGCGGCGCGAGCTCGAGACGCTCTTCGCGACGAAGACGCAGGCCGAGTGGGTCGCGTTGCTGCGTCAGCACGATCTCTGCGTGGAGCCGGTGAACGAAGGCGACGACGTGCTGAAGGACCCACAGCTGGTCGCGCGCGGCATGTTCGTGAAGGCCGGCGACGTGATGCACCTGAAGACGCCGCTGCACTTCGGGCCGTTGCCCACCACGCCGTCTCCCCCTCTGGGAGCACATTCGACCGAGGTCTTCCGCGAGGCTGGCTTTACGGCTGACGAGATCGCGCGCCTGTCGGGCTAGAACCTCTGCCCATGACGCCAGGGGAGAAGAAGCAGCTCACCGCCCTCACGGGGCTGGTGACCGCGCTGGGTGGGCCGAAGGCGAAGAAGCTGAAAGCCGACGTGACGCAGGCGTTCTCTGAGCCCGCGGCGTACGTGAAGAAGCACCAGAAGGCGCTCAACGAGCGGAACATCAGCGCGCCGACGCCCGAGCTGCCGTGGATCGCGGTGATCGACGGCCTCGCCAAGCTGAAGCTCGCGTTCGGGCTCGACTGGAAGGCCGACGCCGACGACGTGGCGTGGGCGATCTCGAAGCTCGGTGGGCCAAAGAAGCCGAAGTGGCTTGGCGACGCCGACCTCGATGATCGCTCGACGTGGGAGCTGCTGGAGCTCGCCGGCAAGGAGCTGGGCAAAGCGGGCAAGCAGCTCGCGTCGCTCGACACCGCGTCGGATGAGTACAATCTGGTCCTCTTCAGCAAGAAGAAGCTCGCGGCCGTGAAGAAGCTCGTGAAGGGCGCGAAGCAGCAGCTCGAGGTGTTCACGGGGGCTCGTCTGGCCGCAGCGACGAAGCAACGCACCGCTCGCGACAACGCTCCCGCGCCGGCCCGCCCACCAGAGCCGCAGTGGCGACACTTCGCGAAGGGTGGCGAGACGCGGGCGATGAGCGTCGCGGTGACCGGGCTGTCGCACGATCGGGAATCCGAGAAGCTCAAGGTCTTCAACATCTGCACCTTCCCCGATGCCGCCACGACGCAGGCGGCCGCGAAGGCGTTGACCGACGAGTGGCTCGCGCTCGGGTTCAAGGAGATCTCCGAGGCCGAAGCGAAGGCGAGACCCCAATGCACCGGTGGGTCGATCGGTGAGCTGCCGACCGACGCCTCGTACTTCCTCGAAGACCGCGGGGCCGTGAAGCTGGTGCATGCGTTCTCGCTCCGGGGGCCGGTGTTCTGGTCGACCAAGGGCGTGGCGAAGGAGTCGTTCGGTGAGCTGGTCTCGGTCGAGACGCGCGCCAGCGAGGCCGAAGCAAAGCAGCGGTTCGAACATGCGCTCGAGACGGCGAAGGCGTTCAAGTGGCAGGCGCAGACCCGGGCCGAGGTGCTGGCGCTGTACCCGGGCTGAGGAAGACCCGCCGCCGACGCGCTCTCGGAATCACTCCGACATGCGGCGCGGCGTCGAGCGAGCTGCTTCAGGCTCCCGCGCTGAGGAAGGCGACGGTCTCGTCGACACAGGCTGGATCCCGAAGCAGCTTGCGGTGCCCAAGGCCTTCCTTTCGACGCAGCTCTCCACCGAGCGCGACCGCGAGCTGGGTGCCATCGTCGAGCGAGACCTCGCGATCGTCGGCGCTGTGGAGCACGAGCGTCGGCACCGTCACTTTCGTCGCGGCCTGCAGTGGCTCGAACGAGGCGAACGGCTGCTTCAGCCACGTCTCACACGAGGCGATGAAGTTGGTGCGCTGCTGCGACGAGAGGCGCAACGCCGACGAGTACTCGTCGATGTAGCGATCGAGCCGAGCGACCGGCGCGTGAAAGGCGAGGCGACCGACTTGCAGCCCGGTGCTGCACGCGTACACGGTCGCCGCTGCGCCGAACGAATGCGCGAGCACCGCGTGGAACGGACCGAACAGCTGCTGCAACGCCTTGAGCACGCGAGTGGCGTGGAGCAGGGAAGAGACGTCGCCATGAGAGTCGCCATGGCCGGGCCAGTCGAAGCCGACGACCTGAAAGCCGCGCTCGACGAGTGGGTCGACGAAGGGCGTGAGCTGGCCGAGATGCCCGCTCCAGCCGTGCACGAGGACGATCACCGGCCCTCGGCCCCACGAGCGGCCGACCACCTGAACGCCGTCATCTTCGACGACGAAGCGTGTGCCCCTCGCGAGCACGTCACGCTCGGCCTGTCTCGCGGTGAGCCGGTTGGGCCGGAAGTAGAGCGTGCGAGCGAGTCGCGCCGCGAGCGGGGGAGCGACCACGCCGAGCGCCGCCATCGCGGACCGAATGGGCAACGGGGCAACAATGCGACCGGTCGTGCTTTTCTGTGCGTCTGGTTGAGCCATGGCGGGTGCTCCTCTCGGGGGTGAACGTCAGGACAGGGAAGCTCGATCGAGCAGGTGGCCCAGCGCCTTGCGGGCCATCGACTCCGCGCGCGGGTTCAGGTGCAGCTTGGTCGCGTGGTGAAACGCCATGAGCATGCCGTCGAACTCGAAGGCGAACTGCCTGGCGTCGAGGTCTTTCGCGAAGTGGCCCTCTTCGATCGCGCCGCGTGCGACACGCGCGATGCTGTC
>JAACJQ010000044.1 GCA_016879935.1 Archangiaceae bacterium
GGAGACTCGCACTTCCGCATCAACCAGCAGCGGCACGGCGGTACGTGGGTCTCGCTCGGTTCGTTCTATTTCAAGGCGGGCGGCACGGCGCAGGTGGTGGCGCAGAACGACTCCACGAGCATGCAGAACCCGGCCAACGTCTCGCTCGACGCGGTGAAGTTCGGTGGTGGGCTCGGGCTCATCGATCGCGGCGGTGGCGTGAGCGGGCGAGGGCGCTTCGAGGAGTCGTCGCGGTACCAGGCGCAATGGGCCGGCGCTCCCGACACGGCCTACGCGCCGCTCGGCAACACCGCCGCGAACGATCGCAACAACGACATCAGCGCGCGGCCCCGCTTCTCGGCCTGGGTGCACGAGGCGAACGAACCGGCAGTGTACGTCGCGTGGCACACCAACGCGGCCAACGGCGCGGCTCGCGGAACGCAGACCTACGTCTACGGCACCGACTCGGTCGGCAACTGCACGCTCGCCACCGAGTACGCGGGCTTCACCGGCAGCCGAGAGCTGGCCGACTTCCTGCGAGGTGAGTTGGTGAACGATCTTCGCCAGGACGCGGGCTGGAACGAGCCGACGTGGCGCGACTACGGAACGCTCTGCGCGAACTTTGGTGAGCTGAACACCTCGAACAACAACGAGTTCCCCAGCGTGCTGATGGAGGTCGCCTTCCACGACAACGCGACCGACGCGAACCGGCTGAAGGAGCCTCAGTTCCGCGCCACGGCGGCGCGCGCGATCATGCAGGGCATCATTCGCTACTTCGCGAGCGTCGACATGGTGACGCCCGTGTTCCCGCCTGATGCGCCGGTGCGGGTGCGCGCACGGAACGTCGCGAACGGGCGCGTCGAGATCGCGTGGAGCGCTCCGCCGGTCGATGCGCAGGGCGTCGGGGGCCAGGCTGCGACGAAGTACCGCGTGTACTCGAGCGATGACGGGCTCGGCTGGGACGAAGGCGTCGAGACGATGATGACGACGTACGAAGTCGCGTTGCCAGCCACGAGCGCGAAGTACTTCCGCGTCGCGGCCGTGAACGCAGGCGGTGAGAGCATGCCGTCTGCCGTCGTCGGTGCACGGGCCGGTCAGCCGCTGGCGTTGCTGGTGAATGGTTTCGATCGCTTCGAGGCCACGCAGGCGCAGCTCGAGGCGTTTCCCGCGCGGTACGGGTTGGGAACGGTCACGCAGCTCTTCCCCCGGCGCATCAACGACAGCTCGTACGTGCGCGTGCATGGAGACGCGCTCGATTCGCTCGCGTGGGGCTTCGACAGCGCGACCGATGACGCGATCGAAGGCGGGCAGGTCGTGCCGGCGACCTACGGGGTCGTGAGCTGGATTGGTGGGCGAGGGAAGACGGGCGGACTCGCGCCGTCGTCGGTGGCTCAGACCGCGCTGCGCACGGCGATGCAGGGTGGCACGCGCGTCATCTTCAGCGGCGAGTCTGGCGGGAACATGACGTTCCTCACCGACTTCGGTTCGGCGACGGCGGGTTCGGGCACGGTCTCGCGATCGCTCTCGGGCACGGGACCACTCGCGGGCCTCTCGTGGACGCTCGATGACGGAACGAACGGCACCTACGACGTGATCGGCAACCCCGATGGCGGCCCGTTGGATGTGGTGAGCCCGATGGGGTCGGGTCAGCGGTTGGCATCGTTCGGGAGTGGCGCGGCTGCTGCGTCGGGTGTCGCGGGGCGTTCGGCGCTGCTCGGGTTTCCGCTCGAGTCGATCGTGAGTCGCGCGACGCGCATCGAGGTGTACCGACGGTTGCTGCTGTTCGCGACCGACGGCGGGTCGGACTCCGATGGCGGCATCTTCATCGAACCTGACGCTGGCGCAGGTGGTGGGACGGCAGGTGGTGGCAGCGCTGGTGGAGGTACTGCGAGTGGCGGCGGCTCTGCCGCTGGCGGTTCGGCGGGTGGCGCTTCGGCAGGTGGTGACGCGGCTGGTGGCGAAGCCGGCGGCGGGAGCGCCGGTGGCGGCGAGGCGGGTGGCGCGAGTGGCGGTGGTACGTCAGGCCCCTTCCTTCCCGATGGCGGAGCGGTCGTGCGTCATCAGCTCGCGTTCCGTGGTGGTGGGTGTGAGAGCGCTCCAACGTCGATGCTGGTCGCGCTGCTTGGGGTGATTGGTCTGCTGCGCCGGAGGCGATGAAGCCGTTCCTCGTCGTTCAGAAGTCAGGTCGCGCTCGGGTTGGCGATGTCGTCGCCACGTCGTCTCCGCTGCGGGACCGCAACGATTGCCTCTGCATTCGGCCCGGTGATGGGCGAGTGCTCTCCGCGAGGTGTTGCCTGCACCAGCGCTCGCGCGGTGCGGTGAGCGCAATCATCGCGAGTTCGTGAGGCGCTGCGTCGATGAGCGTTTCGGCCCGCTGGTCGAGCGCTTCACGGACGTGCTCGCGAGAATCGACCCTCTGTTGCTCGTCTCACGAGGCACACCGCCCAGTGAGTACGAACCCGAAGCGCGGACCATCTTGCTCGGCCTTCAGGGCCGCAGCCTTCGTCACCTGGAGCACGTGATCGACGCTGAGTTCGTTCACTGGTTCGGGAAGGCGATGCGGCTGAGGCCTGGCGAACTCAAACGGATCGCGAGAGCGCTCCTCGAGTTGTTGCCCTCGAGTCTTCGGCTCAGCGGCCACTTCATCCACCGCTACATGCCGCCGTCGAGGAACCCGGCGTCAGGCAAGATCGTGCACGTTCGCGCACAGCCCATGAACTGACGGCCACAGCTCCACGAGCACTCTGAACATTCGCCGATCGTCGTGGTGGGGCATGCATCGGCGCACGCCCGATGGGCGGTGTCGCACGGCATCAGGCACGAACTGTAGAACCGCGGGCCGAGCAAGCCACTGCACGTCTGCAGCGCCACGAACGCGACCGCGTCTCTCGCAGCGACGCCCGAGGTGGCGTTGACCGAGCGACAGGTGCGGAACTCGGGCTCCATGCACGACAGCCGCTGGGCTCCGAAGAACGCGCAGCTCTCGGCGACGCCTTGCTGCAGGAACGGCATCAGCTCCGTCGGGTCGAGCGCGCCACCGTCTGGGCTGCGAATCGCGAGGCACTTTCGATCTTCGAAGTAGTTGCGCGGCTCGATACCGCACGCGTTCAACATCTCGAGAGCGAGCGTGGGGTCGCAGCGCGCTCCCAGGAAGACGCCTGCGTCGGTGGCTTCGATGATCGGCGCACCGCCTGCGCTGCCTCCGGCCGTGGCGGACCCGGCATCGATGCCAGCGTCGTTTCCCGACGTGCTGCCACACGCGATGACGAACCCGACGATCAACACCACCAGCGCAGAGCGGAGCGACATAGCCACGGCAAACCTGCTTCCGGCGTGCGCGTCAACGCGGCACTTGCCTCGCGCCGTCGGGTGGGAAACGAAGGAGCCTGATGCGACTCCCGCTCACGGCGACGGTCCTGCTGGCGCTCACCTGTTCTCCGATCATGCCGTTCAAGGCCGACGCGGGTGAGGACGCTGGCGCGGCGGGCGGCTCGGCAGCTGCGGGTGGCTCGAGCGGCGGCGGAATGGCCGGCGGCCTGACAGCAGGCGGAGCGACGGCAGGGGGAGCGACGGCAGGTGGCTCGGTGGCAGGTGGCGCGACCGCAGGCGGTGCAAGCGCAGGCGGTGCTTCGGCTGGCGGCGCGAGCGCAGGCGGCGTGGCTGGTGGAGCGTCGTGTGGCTGCACGGCTCCTTCGAACGCGACGCCGCTGTGCCCCGACGCCGGCTGTGACTTCGTGTGCGTTTCCGGCTTTCACCGCTGCGGCAACCACTGCTCGGCCGACGACTCGGTGCTCGAGTGCGGCGCGACGTGCTCGCTGTGCCCCGACAACGGCGGCTCGGCGTCGTGTTCGCTCGGCGTCTGCGGCGTCACCTGCGCGCCCGATCGCGCGAAGTGCGCTGGCGCTTGCGTGCCCGAGAGCAACACCCAGTGCGGGCCCTCGTGCGTTTCCTGTCAGGCGCCCGCTCACTGCCGCAGCGGCCAGTGCGTGCAGGACTGTCCCCTCGGGCAGATCCTCGTGGGCGGGCAGTGCTCCGATGGGCGCGCGATCGCGATGGGCAATCTGCACGGCTGCGCGCGGCACGATGGCGGCGTCGTGTGCTGGGGCACGGGCGTGAGCACCGGCTCGCTCGGCAGCGGCATGGACGGCGGCCGAAACCCGCAGTGGGTCACCGGGCTCGGCGACGTCACTTCCCTCTCGGTCGGAGACAACTTCGGCTGCGGCCTGCTCCCGTCGGGTTCGGTGCGTTGCTGGGGCGACAACATGTTCGGCCAGGTCGGCAACGGTGGAACGAACAACGCGTACACCCAGCAGGTGACGCTCTCGTCGAACGTGACGTCGTTTGGCGCTGGCGCTCGCCACGCCTGCGCGCTGTTCGATGATGGGGGTGTCTCGTGTTGGGGCACCGGCATCAGCGGCCAACTCGGTGGCGGCGGCTTTCCGCTGGCCGTTCGAGCGCCGCAGCCCATGTCGCTCGACTCCGGCGTGAGCGCGCTCTTCGTCGCCAACGATGCCACCTTCACGCAGCATGGAGAGCGGGGCCTTCGCCTGACGGGCGACGTCCCGTTCTACGGTGTGGGCTCGGCGGTGCCGACGCCAGTCGCCATCGGTGACGGTGGCGTTCGGGTGATTCGCATGAGCGCGAATCACGGCTGCCTCATTCGCAGCAACCGGTCGCTCGAGTGCTGGGGCCGGGGCTTCGAAGGCCAACTCGGAATCTCCGTCGCCGTCACCAACGCCCAGCCACTCCGCGCGGTGCCGGGCGTGGGCGAGGTCTTCGATGTCTGCACGGGTCAGTCCTTCACCTGCGCGTTGATCGCCGACGGGGGCGTGCGCTGCTTCGGTGCGGGGAGCTTCGGTCAGCTCGGGAGTGGAAACTTCAACCCGTCGACGACGCCAGTCGAGGTGATCGGTCTGCCGGCCGCGACGCAGCTCGCGTGTCACTACCAGAGCGTCTGCGCGACCACGGCGCAGGGCGTCTCCTGCTGGGGCGACAACGCGTTTGGTCAGCTCGGCCTCGCCACACCGATGTCGAGCGCGTCACCGCTCGCCGTGCCAATGCCCTGACGTTTCGAGCGTCGGCCGTTGCCCGTTCGTCACGCGCAGACAATGCGCAGCCGCCACCTTCGCGCGCGCGTTGACTCACTCATGCTCGACACCTAAACGGACCTCGCCGCTGGTTTCCTCTCACGCAGCAAAGGAGCACGTCATGGCCATCAAGTTTGCGATCAACGGGTTCGGCCGCATCGGCCGCATGGTTCTGCGCGCCGCACTCTCGCGCAAAGAGCAGGACATCGAGATCGTCGCCATCAACGACCTCGACAAGCCGGCGATGCTGGCGCACCTCTTCAAGTACGACTCCGTGCACCGCAACTGGCCGGGCACCGTGAGCCACAGCGAGAACAGCATCACCATCGACGGGAAGACCTACCGCGTCACCGCCGAGAAGGACGCCTCGAAGCTGCCGTGGAAGGACCTCGGCGTCGACGTCGTGCTCGAGTGCTCGGGCAAGTACACCTCGCAGGAGAAGGCCGTGCTGCACCTGCAGGCCGGCGCCAAGAAGGTGCTGATCAGCGCTCCGGGCAAGGGCGTCGATCTGACCGTCGCCTTCGGCATCAACCACACCCAGTACGATCCCGCGAAGCACCACACGATCTCGAACGCCTCGTGCACCACGAACTGCCTCGCGCCCGTCGCGAAGGTGCTCCACGACACGTTCGGCATCGAGCGCGGCCTGATGACGACGATTCACTCGTACACGAACGATCAGCGCATTCTCGATCTCATGCACGAAGACCCGCGCCGCGCCCGCGCCGCCGCGCTCTCGATGATCCCCACGTCGACCGGCGCCGCGAAGGCGATCGGCGAAGTGATTCCCGAGCTGAAGGGCAAGCTGAACGGCGCCGCCATTCGCGTGCCCACGCCGAACGTCTCGCTCGTCGATCTCACCGTGAACCTCAAGAAGTCGACCACGGTCGACGAGGTGCACAAGGCGATGAAGGCGGCCGCCGACGGAGCGATGAAGGGCGTGCTCATGTTCGACACCGAGCCCACCGTCAGCGTCGACTACAACGACAACCCGCACTCCTCGATCTTCGACTCGACGCAGACCCAGCTCATCGACGGCAACTTCCTCAAGGTCTTCGCCTGGTACGACAACGAGTGGGGCTACTCGCAGCGCATGGTCGACGTCGCGAAGTTCCTCGTCTCGAAGAAGTGAGCGGGAGCCACGACCATGTCCGTCAAATACCTCGACGAGCTCACGCTCCAGGGCAAACGCGTCTTCATTCGTGTCGACTTCAACGTGCCGCTCGACGAGCAGCAGCGCATCACCGACGACACGCGCATTCGTGAAGCGATGCCCACGATTCGCAAGGCGCTCGAGCTGGGCGGCAAGGTCGTGCTCGCGTCGCACCTGGGCCGTCCCAAGGGGGCCGACAAGAAGCTGTCGCTGCTGCCGGCTGCCAAGCGGCTCACCGAGCTGCTCGGCAAGGAGCACGAGGTGCTCATGGCCGACGACTGTGTGGGCGAAGGCGTCGGCAAGATGGCGAAGGAGCTCAAGCCCGGCCAGGTGCTGATGCTCGAGAACCTGCGCTTCCACAAACAGGAGGAGGCCAACGACGAGGCCTTCGCCCGCGAGCTCGCCAGCTTCGCCGACGTCTACTGCAACGACGCGTTCGGTACGGCCCATCGCGCGCACGCGTCGACGGCCGGCATGGCGCCCTTCGTGAAAGAGAAGTGCGCCGGCTTCTTGATGCGCAAGGAGATCGAGAAGCTCGGGAAGATCGTGAAGAACCCCGAGAAGCCGTTCGTGGTGGTGCTCGGCGGCGCCAAGGTCTCGGACAAGATCAAGGTCATCGAGAACCTGCTGCCGAAGTGCAACGTCATGCTGATCGGCGGCGCGATGGCCTACACGTTCCTGAAGGCCCAGGGCGCCAACGTCGGCAAGAGCCGCGTCGAAGAAGACAAGCTGCCGCTCGCGCTGCGCCTCATCGAGCTCGCCAAGCAGCACGGGGTCGAGCTGGTGGTGCCCGTCGATCACGTCGTCGGCAGCTCGCCCGACGAGAAGAGCGAGGCGATCGACGTCGCCGACCGCAACATTCCCGCCGACAAGATGGGCCTCGACATCGGCTCGAAGTCACGCGCCCTCTTCACCCAGCACATTCGCAACGCGAAGACGGTGTTGTGGAACGGCCCGATGGGGCTGTTCGAGGTGGCGAAGTTCGCCGAGGGCACGAAGTCGGTGGCCACGGCGATGTCGCTCAACAGTCAGGCGCTCACGGTGGTCGGCGGCGGTGACTCCGCGGCGGCCATCAACGAGTTCGGGCTGGCTTCGAAGATCTCCCACGTCTCGACGGGCGGCGGTGCGTCGCTCGAGCTGCTCGAAGGTCTCAAGCTGCCCGGCATCGCTGCCCTGGAGTGACACTCATGACGACGCGTCGCTGCTTCATCGCTGGCAACTGGAAGATGAACAAGACGGTCACCGAGTCGCTCGCGCTCGCGCGGGAGCTTCGGGGCCTGGTCTCGATGGTGCGGCACGTGGACATCGCGGTGGCGCCGACGTTCCCGGCGCTGCACCCGGTCGCCAAGGCACTCGAGGACTCGAACATTCAGGTGGCCGGGCAGCACTGCCACGCCGAGGCCTCGGGCGCCTTCACCGGTGAGACGGCTGCGCCGATGCTCAAAGACGCGGGCTGCTCGTGGGTGATCCTCGGGCACTCCGAGCGTCGGCAGTTCTTTCAGGAGACCGACGCGGGTGTGAACCGCAAGGTCGGCGCGGTGCTGAAGGCGGGCCTGCTGCCGATCATCTGTGTCGGTGAGACGCTGGCCGAGCGGGAAGCCAACCGCACGCTCGAGGTCGTCTCGACGCAGGTGAAGGGCTGCCTCGACGGCTTCAAGGCCGACGTGGGTGGCTCCTTCGTCATCGCGTACGAGCCGGTGTGGGCGATCGGCACGGGCAAGACGGCGACGTCGCGCCAGGCGCAGGAGGTTCACGCGCACATTCGTTCGTTGCTGACCGGCCTCTGGGGCGCGGAGACGGCGGCGAAGGTTCGCATTCAATACGGAGGCTCGGTGAAGGCCGACAACGCGGCCGAGCTGTTGTCGCAGCCCGACATCGACGGCGCACTCGTCGGTGGCGCGAGCCTCAAAGCCGCCGACTTCGCGGCCATCATCAAGGCCAAGCCCATCGGCTGATCGGCCCTCGGAGTCGCTTGCAGTTCGGCTCCGACCGACCTAAGCCGCCCGTCCCTATGTTGGCTTTCTTCACGACCATTCACGTCCTCCTGTGCGTCTTCATGATCTTCGTGATCCTCCTGCAGCCCGGGAAGGACGCGGGCATGGGCTCGGCGCTCGGTGGTGGTGCAGCGACGTCGGCCTTCGGTGGCCGTGGCGCCGTCACGTTCCTCGGCAAGGTGACCGCGGCCTGTGCCGTGGCTTTCTTCATCACCTCGCTCGGCCTCTCGCTCGTCGGTCTCAAGACGTCGGCGGTCAGCAAGTCGTCGCTCGTCGCCAAGCAGCACGAAGAGGCCGACAAGGCGAAGGCCGAAGCTGACGCCAAGGCGAAGGAAGAGGCCAACAAGGCTCCCGCTCCGACGCCGACGACGGTCGAGAAGGGCGATCCCACGACGCCGCCTGCTCCGACGCCTGCGCCCGAGGCCCCCAAGGCCATCGACGCGGTGCCGAGCCAGAAGGTGCCTTGAGATTTTTCTCTTCCGGCGGTCAGGTCTTCTGGTAGAGGGCCGTCCGCCGGAAACGCAGCACGACAACTGAATGACCTCGCCCAGGTGGTGAAACTGGTAGACACACCAGCTTGAGGGGCTGGCGCCGCGAGGCGTGAGGGTTCGAATCCCTCCTTGGGCACACAAAACCTGCGAGCGATCGCAGGTTTTTTCGTTTCTGCCGCTTCAGACCGCTTCGACGACGCACGGACGAAGCGCCTGCTCGAGGGCGGCCAGACCTTTCGTGTCACGAGTGAAGGCGGTGTTGACGAGCCGCAGCCGCCTCAACGACTTCACCTTCTTCAGCAGCTTGAACTCGCTCGGAACGCGTGGAGTCTGTGGCCAGACGTTCGTCACCACGAGCAGCTCGAGCCCCTGCCAACCGGAGACGATCTTCAAAAGGGGCCCCAGCGCTGCATCACCAGGCGACAGGGTGAGCGCCTTCAGCGCAGGCATCGCCTTCGGCAGCTTCGTGCCAGCCCATGCCGTGAGCTGCTCGAGCTTCGGCAGTGGGGAAATGGCGCCGCCCCACACCGTGAGCGACTGCAGCTCATCGAGCACGGGAAGCACGGCCTCACTGGGCAGTCGAACGCACAGCTGACGGAGAGCGCGCAGCTTCGGGAGGGCGTCGAGGGCTGCTGTCGTCAGCACGGGCTTCAGGTCGAGCGCAGCCTTTCCCTCCAGCGCCGTGAAAGAGCGTGGGAGCTTCTCGATCACCTCGAGCTTCTGCAGAGCGGGCTTCGCTGGCGCCACGGGCGTGGTGTCGCCGAGGGGACCCAACCACTCGAACACGGTGGGCCGTCGAGCGACTGCTGCGAGCAGCTTCTTCGGCGTCAGCCCCAGTCCCTTCGCGATGACGGCCGTTCTTTCGGAGGCGGCGAGCGCCGTGGGGCGCCAGGACTTCCAGGTTCGCACGGCCGCGGCGAGCTCGAGCAGCTGGTCGAAGGTGATGCCAGCGCCTGCGTCGCTGAGCGCGTCGGCGAACTCGGCCGAGCTCGAGGCTCCGGCGAACTCGGAGGCGACCTCAGTCAGCGTCGCGTCGCCGTGCAGCGAGAGGATCTGGGCGGTCTCGGTGTGGAGGTAGAGCGGGGTGCCTTCGATCTCGGTCAGCAGCACGAGCGGTGGCGAGCGCGACACGCGGCGCAGGCAGGGAGAGGGGGCCAGTCACTGCGACGCCTGCGCGCCGCCAGGCTTCGACGGTTGGGTGCATGCTCACGGAATCTGCCATGAGATCTTCTGGTGGGTGCACCAAGCTCGGTGCCCTCGACTGACCGAGTTCGGTTTGCGCGCTCGAGGCTGATGCAGGTCAACCGCCTGGGGCGCTGACGAACGGAAGGGCGCAGACCGAATCGGGAACTGAAGAGGAGCCGGCCATCGACGGCCCGCTGCTACGTCTGCGCTGCTTCGTCGTTGCTACGCAAGCTCTGCATCGAAATCGAACCTCCGAGTTGATCTGACGCGAGGGAGCAAGGGCGGCGTATGCGTTGCACACCGGGCTGGTCGACATGCTCGACGATCTCATTCTGGGAATGGCGGGCGCGGGAGGAGACGGGGTCGTCAGCGCGGGCGAGTCATTGCTCTCTGCTGCTTCCTCTGAGGGCTACCACGCGCTCATGACGAAGAGCTTCGGTTCGCAGATTCGCGGCGGCGAGTCGTCATGTCGCGTGCGGCTCTCGACGAAGAAGGTGCTCAACCCGGGCGGCGCGCTCGACGTGATGGTCGCGCTCAACTGGGAAGACTTCTTCAAGTTCGGCGCCGAGCTGCCGCTCAGCGTCAACACGGTGCTCATCTACGAAGAGAAGGCCGGCCCTCCGCCCGAGACGCTCGCAGCGCGCGGCGTCGTCCCGAAGGAGCTGGTGCCCGTCGGCATCACCGAGCTCACCAAGAAGTCAGCCGGCTCCGACAAGGCGAAGACCTCGGTCGTGCTCGGCCTGCTCTCGGGCTGGTTCGGCATTCCGTCAGAGGCCATCACTCGCGGCCTCAAGAAGAAGTTCGGCAACAAGGGCGAAGGGCTGCTCGAGGCCAACGAGAAGGCGCTCGCCGTCGGCATCGACTACGCGAAGGCGCACCCGCTGCAGGCGCCCCACGTCATCGCGAAGCCCGCGGGCACTCCGGGCTCGAAGATGCTCTGCGACGGCAACGACATGTGCGCCGCGGGCGCGCTCTTCGCCGGCGTGAAGTTCTTCGGCGGCTACCCCATCACGCCCTCGACGGAAGTGATGCAGACGCTGACGAGGGAGATCTGGAAGTACGGCGGCACGGTGCTGCAGTGCGAAGACGAGATCGCCGGCCTCGGCGCGACCGTCGGCGCTTCGTTCGCGGGCAAGAAGTCGATGAGCGCGACGAGCGGGCCGGGCATGGATCTCAAGACCGAGATCCTCGGGCTCGCCACCATCGCCGAGCTGCCGCTGGTGCTGCTCAACGTGCAGCGCGGTGGCCCGTCGACGGGTCTGCCCACGAAGCCGGAGCAGGGCGACCTCTTTCAGGCGGCGTTCTCTGGCCACGGCGACGTGCTGCGGCCGGTGCTCGCGCCGACCGACGTCGAAGACACGTTCCGCACGACGGTGGAGTGCTTCAACATCGCCGAGCAGTTCCAGACGCCGGTGATCCTCCTGTCGGACCAGGAGATCGCGCAGCGCAAAGAGGCGGTCGATCTCATCGACACCTCGAAGATGGAGATCATCGAGCGCCGCGTGCCCACCGAGGCCGAGCTCGCCGCGAAGCCGTACGCTCGCTTCGCCCTGACCGAGAGCGGCGTCAGCCCCATCACGCACCCGGGGCTCAAGGGTGGCACGTACCTGGCGGCCGGCATCGAGCACAACGAGAAGGGCGACCCCACCTCGAGCGGCGCGATGCACGCGAAGATGAACGCCAAGCGGTTCCGCAAGCTCGAGCCGTTGAAGAAGCGCGCCGATCTCTTCGAGGTGCAGGGCAACCCGAACGCCGCGCTGGGCCTCATCGCCTGGGGCAGCACCGCCGGCGTCGCCCGTGAAGCGGTGCAGCTCGCGAAGGCCGAAGGCCACGACGTGAAGCTGCTGGTGCCGTACCTGCTCTACCCAATTGCCGAGCAGGTCTACGCGAACTTCTTCGAGTCGCTGAAGCACGGGCTCATCGTCGAGCTCTCGCACCAGGGCCAGCTGTACCGGATTCTTCGCATGTTCACCGAAGTGCCGAAGGGCGTGCGCAGCTTCACCCGCGACGGCGCCAACCCGTTCCAGCCAATCGAGCTCGTGAAGACGCTGGTCGAGCTGAAGGGACTGCCGTCATGAACGCTCCTCTGTTCCAGGCGAAGGACTACAAGAGCGAGCTCAAGCCGATCTGGTGCCCGGGCTGTGGCGACTTCGGCGTGCTGCAGGGCCTCTATCGCGCGCTCTCGGCCATCGGCCGCCCGCCGCACGAGGTGGCCTTCATCTCGGGCATCGGCTGCTCGTCGCGCATTCCCGGCTACACGACGGCGTACGGCTTCAACACCGTGCACGGCCGCTCGTTGCCGATTGCGCAGGGCGTGAAGCTCGCCAACCCCGAGCTGCTCGTCGTCATCGCCGGTGGTGATGGTGACGGCTTCTCGATCGGTGGTGGCCACGTCGCTCACGCCGTGCGTCGCAACATCGATCTCACGTACCTGGTGATGGACAACCAGGTGTACGGGCTCACCAAGGGCCAGCTCTCGCCGACGTCACCGAAGGGGCTCGAGACCGTCACCTCACCGCTGGGCAGCCTCGAAGACCCGATCAACCCGCTGCTCTACATGCTGGCGTACGGAGCGGGCTTCGTGGCGCAGGCGACGCCGGCAGACATGCCGGGCATGTCGGCGCTGATCGAAGAGGCCATTCGTTACCCCGGCTTCTCGTTCGTGAACATTCAGTCGCCCTGCGTGACCTTCGGCGAAGACGAGCAGCAGCTCAAAGCGCACAAGGGGAAGATGAAGACGCTGGCGAGCCTCGGGCACGACTCGACGAACCAGCTCGCCGCGATGGACCTCGCCCGCGCCTACGGGAAGGAGCTGTACACGGGCGTCTTCTACAAGAACCCGAACCCACCACCGACCTACGAGTCGCTCGTGAAGCTGCGCCAGGCCGAGCAGTCGAAGAAGGCCCGCGCGCGTCATCAGATCCTCGAAGCCTATCTGCAGAAGTGAGGGGGCCGTCGTGACCAGGCAGCAGCAGACACCCAGCATCGACTTCACCATTCTGACGCTGAAAGACGCGCTCGATCTCGCCGTGTTGATCGAAGAAGAGGCGCGCGATCGCTACGAAGAGCTGTCTGCGCAGCTCGTGCTGCACCGCACGCCCGGCGCGGCCGCGTTCTTCGCGAAGATGGTTCGCATCGAGGAACTGCACCGCAAGCAGCTCATCGAGCAACGCCACAAGGCGTTCGGTGACGCGCCAGTCGGCGTGCGGCGCGAGATGATCTTCGACGTCGAGGCGCCCGGGTACGACGAGGTGCGCATGAACATGACGACGCGGCAGGCGCTCGAGACCGCGCTCAAGAGCGAAGAGAAGGCGCACGCCTTCTTCGTCTCGGTGCTCCACAACGTGCAGAACCCCGAGGTGCGAAAGCTCTTCGAAGAGCTGCGCGACGAAGAGGTCGAGCACCAGGAGCTGGTGAAGGCCGAGCTCGCGAAGCTGCCGCCCGGAGACCCGCTCGAGCGCTTCGACGTCGGAGATGGGCCCGCGCCGCAATAACGAACGGATCACGCCATGACTGCTGGTCTCGCGCTGCTCGCTTTCCTCCTGATCGCCGTCGCAGTGTCCGGAACCCTGCTGGTGGTGGCGAAGCTCCTTCGTGTCGTCTCGACGAAGCACGAGCCGCTGAAGGAGCAGACGTACGAGTGCGGTGAGGTGCCCTCGGGCCTGGCCTGGGTGCGCTTTCACGCGCGCTACTACGTGGTCGCGCTCTTCTTCGTGCTCTTCGACATCGAGACCGCGTTCCTGCTGCCGTGGGCGACGATCGTGAAGGAGGCCGGTGCCACGGGCCTCGTCGCGGTCGGCTCGTTCGTGGTGGTGCTCATGCTCGGGTGGGTGTGGGCGAGCCGCAAAGGAGCGCTCCAATGGCAGTGAGCGAGACACCGCCCGTCGTGGCGCCGGCGCCGAGCGTGCGCACCGTCGACACCGGCACCAACTTTCGACACCCGCTGTACCAGGTGCTGCTCGAGACGCCGGGGCTCACCGTTGGCACCGCGGCGCTCGACGACCTGATGACGTGGGGCCTCACCAACGCCATGTGGATCTTTCCCATGGCGACCAGCTGCTGCGGCATCGAGTTCATGGCGACCGCGGCCAGCCGCGTCGACATCGACCGCATGGGCGTGATCGTTCGCGCGACGCCGCGGCAGGCCGACGTGATGGTCGTCGCCGGCACCATCACCACCAAGATGGCGCCGCGTGTGCTGAAGCTGTGGGAGCAGATGCCCGAGCCGAAGTGGTGCATCGCGATGGGCTCGTGCGCGATCTCGGGCGACTTCTACCGAAACCTGTACTCGGTCGTTCCCGGCGTCGACACGTTCCTGCCGGTCGACGTCTACGTGCCCGGCTGCCCGCCGAACCCCGAAGCGCTCATGCACGGCATGATGCGGCTGCAGGAGAAGGTGCGGCGACAGCGCAAGGGCGAGAACGTGGTGCCCGAGGTGAAGCCCGAGCTGCTGAAGATCACCCAGCCCTCGGTACCACGCCTCACCGATCCCTCCCGGCCGTCGGAGCAGTCGCACCAACAGGAGCTGTCCTCCGACGACCCGACGACGACCGAAGAGACCGCCGCGCTGGTGGTGCCTGCGGGTGAGGCGCCGACGCTCGCGCCGCTCGTCGCCGCGGACTTCGAGGGGCTGCTCGGGGAGCTCGGCGTCGCGACGCTCCCGACCGATGGACCGCCGATCATTCCGCTCGCGCAGCACCTGGAGCTCGCGCGGCGGCTGAAGGCGATTGGGTACAAGCAGCTCGTCACCATCGCGGCGTCACACTGGCCAGCAGGGAAGGGCCGCAAGGGCGCCGACGCGGCCGAGGTCGAGCACTACGAGATCGCCTTCGCGGTGCGCACCATCGGCCAGGGGTCGCGCGTGGCGAGCTGGGCCGTGAAGGCGTTGCCGACCGAGCCCGTGCTCACCTTGAGCGGCATCTACGCAGGCGCCGACTGGCAGGAACGTGAACAGTTCGATCTCGTCGGCGTGAAGTTCGCGGGTCACCCCGATCTGCGCCGAATCATGTTGGCCGAGAACGCCGACGCCCACCCGCTGCGGCGCGAGTTCCCCGCCGACGCCCACGCAGCGCCCTGGAGGTGACCGCGATGACTTAACTCATCACCGCGACCGCCCACAAGCGCGTCAACCCGTACGTCTCGATCGACGAGCTCGACTCCGAAGCCGAGCTCATGCTGCTGCACTTCGGGCCACAGCACCCGTCGACCCATGGCGTGTTCCGCATGGACCTGTACCTCGACGGCGAGATCATCGTGAAGGCGGTGCCGTACTGCGGCTACCTGCACCGCGCGGTCGAGAAGCTCTGCGAGAAGTTGGCGTACGTGCAGCTCACGCCGATCGTCGACAAGAACGACTACGTCTCGCCGATGACCAACGAGCAGGCGCTCGTGATGGCCTTCGAGGCGATGCTGAAGCTCGAGGTGCCGCGCCGCGCGAGGTGGATGCGGTCGCTCTTCGCCGAGCTGCAGCGCATCGCCTCGCACCTGCTCGCGATCGGAACGTTCTCGCTCGATCTCGGTGGCGCGCTCGGTGGTGGCTCGACGGTCTTCATTCACTGCTTCCGCGAACGAGAGCTGATTCTCGATCTCTTCGAAGACGTGACCGGCGCGCGCTTTCACTACAACACGCACACCATCGGCGGAAACCGGCACGACCTGCCGGCGGGCTGGGGCGCGAAGGTGAAGGCGGCGCTCGACGTGATCGAAGCGCGGCTGCCCGAGTACGGGGCGATGACGCTCGAGAACCGCATCTTCCAGCAGCGCACGAAGAACGTCGGCGTGCTCGATGGCGAGCTGGCGCTCGAGCTGGGCATCACCGGGCCGAACCTGCGCGCGTCGGGGGTCGATCACGATCTGCGGCGTGACGCTCCGTACAGCGCGTACGACGAGGTGAAGGTGAAGGTGGCGGTCGCGAAGGCGGGCGATTGCTACGCACGCTCCGAGGTTCGCGTCGCCGAGGTGAAGGAGAGCATTCGCCTCTGCCGGCTGTTCGTCGACGGCATGCCTGAAGGGCCGATCAACTCGGGCAAGCCGACGAAGCTTCCGGTGCAGACGAAGATTCCGGTCGGGCAGACGTACGTCGGCATCGAGACGCCGCGTGGCGAGCTGGGCACCTGGCTCATCGCCGATGGAACGCAGAACCCGTACCGCCTGAAGATTCGGCCGCCGTCGCTGCATTCGTTGTCGGCGCTCCCGTACATCCTTCCCGGGCAGACGGTGAGTGACGCGGTCGCGATTCTCGGCTCGCTCGACCCGATCATGGGGGAGGTCGACCGATGAACGAGTTCCTGCAAGGCGGGCTCTACGGCGGCGGCATCATCGTCGCGATCATGACGAGCCTGCTCTTCGTGCTCTGGACCGAGCGAAAGATGGCGGCGCGCATGCAGAGCCGCATCGGGCCGAACATCATCGACCCGCTCGGGTTTCTGCAGGCTCCGGCCGACGTGCTGAAGCTGCTGCAGAAGGAAGACATCGTTCCCGAGAAGGCCGATCGCGCGCTGTTCAACTACGCACCGGTGCTGGGAGCCGCGGTGGCCATCGCCGTCGCTGCGGTGGTGCCGTTCTCGGCGACCATCGTCGGAGCGGATCTCGACGTCGGCGTGCTCTACCTGCTGGCCGCCGGAGCAGTCGGCGTGTTGCCAGTGTTCGCGGCAGGGTGGGGCAGCAACAACAAGTTCGCGTTGCTCGGCGCGATGCGCGCGATCGCACAGTCGGTCTCGTACGAGGTGCCGCTGGTGCTCGCCGCGCTGGTGCCCGTGATTCTCACCGGGTCGATGAAGGTGAGCGAGATCGTCACCTTCCAACAGAACCATCACTGGCTCATCGTGTGGCCGTTCTTCCTGGGCGTGCCCGCGTTCGTGCTCTTCATGCTCGCGATGCTGGCGGAGTCGAACCGCATTCCCTTCGACATTCCCGAGGCCGAGAGCGAGCTCGTCGCTGGCATCACCACCGAATACACCGGCATGAAGTTCGGCCTCTTCTACATGGCCGAGTACCTGCACACCGTGATCGCGTCGGCGGTCGCCGCGTCGCTGTTCCTCGGTGGGTACGACGGGCCGTTCGCTCCAGGTGTGTGGTGGATGGTCGCGAAGACCTTCGGGATGGTGGTGGCGATCTACTACCTGCGCTGGTCGCTGATGCGCTTTCGCTCGGATCAGCTGATGGCGCTGTGCTGGCGGTGGCTGGTGCCGACGGGCGTGGTGCTCGTCGTCGCGTCAGCCCTCTTCGTCGTCTTCGCAGGGTGAGGGGAGAACGCCATGCGCCACTTCCTCGATGCCCTGAAGAACGTCACGACCATCGCGAAGAGCTTCGGGCGGAAGACGACGACGGTGCAGTTCCCGAAGGAGCTCCGGCCGCGCGCCGAGCGGTATCGCGCGAGCTTCGCGTTGCTGCACGAGGCAGACGGCGATGAGGCGTGCATCGGGTGCCTGCAGTGCGAGCGCATCTGCCCGTCGAAGGTCATCAGCATCAAAGGGCCCGCGAAGAAGGACTCTCCGATTACGGGGAAGAAGCGCAGCTACGCCGATGACTTCACGCTCGATCTCTCGGCGTGCATCTTCTGTGAGCTGTGCGTGCAGGTTTGTCCCGCCGACGCGATCGTGATGACGCGGGAGCAAGAGGAGCCAGCGTACGGGCGTGAGTCGCTCGTGCTGACGATGGCGAAGCTCTACGAGAACGAGAAGAAGAAGACGCGCTCGTGGGGTGATGGGACGAAGTTGATGGAGATGCAGGTTCCGCCGAAGCCACCTGCTCCGGCGAAGCCCGCGGTCGCAGCAGCACCAGCGGCAGCAAGTTCGGCCGTGCCAGGAGCTTCGGTGGCGCCAGCAGCGGCAGCAGCTCCCGCGACAGCAGCGACTCCGGCGGCAGTAGCTGCCGCAGCAGCGACTCCGGCCGCCGCAGCGACTCTGGCCGCAGTGGCGGCAAGTCCGGCGGCGGCAAGTCCGGCGGCGGCAAGTCCGGCGGCGGCAAGTCCGGCGGCGGCAAGTCCGGCGGCGGCAACTCC